>NZ_WWCX01000269.1:0-774 GCF_009857655.1 Duganella vulcania | reverse complement strand
CTCGCCGCCGCCAGTGCGGCCGTCGCCAAGCCCGCCACCGATACCAAGCCGGTCAGCGCGGTGCCGGACGGCCCGATCGTCGACACGCTGTCCGACACCACCGACGCCGCGCCGGCCACCCCGGCCGAACCGGCCGCGCCGATCAAGGTCGGCCCCGGCATGGAAAAACCGGCCGACGTGGCCCACGCCACGCCGCGCCAGTCCGACCCGCTGCAGCCGGTGTTCAACGGCAAGAGCACCCAGCCGACCGAGGCGGCCCCGGTGCTGAAGGAAACCGCCCCGGCCATCACCATCGCGCCGACCGCGCAATCGGCGCTGGAGGCGGCCAAGGCGGCTGTCACCGCGGTGCCGACGGACAAGCTCAGCAGCCGCGTCGGCACCCAGGCCTGGGACCAGCAACTGGGTCAAAAGATCATCTTCATGGCGGCCGGCGGCGAACAGAGCGCCACCATGGAATTGAATCCGCCCGACCTCGGCCCGCTGCAGGTCGTGCTGAGCGTGAACAAGGACCAGGCCACCGCCGCCTTCAGCTCGGCCCAGCCGGAAGTGCGCCAGGCGCTGGAGTCGGCCATGCCCAAGCTGCGCGAAATGATGAGCGAAGCCGGCATCCAGCTGGGCAACGCGACCGTCTCGGCCGGCATGTCTGACCAGAACAACGGTTTCAACCAGCAGGCCAGCTCGGCGCAGCACAGCGGCGGCCATGGCGGCGGCAGCCGTTCCGGCGCCAGCTTCGGCGGCGACAGCGGCGCCGGCGTGGACGTGCCGCGCAGCGCC
>NZ_WWCX01000268.1:0-828 GCF_009857655.1 Duganella vulcania | reverse complement strand
CGCGGCACAGCTGGTCCAGCCAGTGCGCGTAGGGCGCGTTGGCTTCGACCGCCACCACGCCGGACAGCGTGTGGACCGCGCCGGGGCCCAGCCACAGCGCGGCCTGGCGGTAGGGCGCCAGCGCGCGGCTGTCGTTGACCGCGATGAAGGCCAGTTCGTTGGCGCTGGCCGCGGCGCGGGCGCGCTGGGCCAGTTCCAGCAGGGACAGCAGCGGATTGCCCGGCGGTGCGCCGTCGTTCATGCAGCCGCTTTCGCCGCCGCCGCGCTACGCGACAGCACCGCCAGGCGCTCGGCGCCGGCGCCGCGCGCCGCGCGCATTTGCTCGTCCAGGCCGCTGCGGCCCAGCGGCAAGGCGTCGATGGACGAGCTCTTGACGGCCCGGCCCTCCTTGCTGACGACGATCTTGAAGGTCTGCACGGCGACCCTGCCATGGCTGTCGCGCGCCGTGATCTTGAAGCTCAGCGTGCCTTCAAAGCCCGGCGGCGGCGTGCCTTCGAAGCGCGCCGCGCCGGGGTCGAACCTGATCCAGGACGGCAGCGGCTTGCCGTCCGCCGTCTGCGCGCTCAGCGAAAATGGCGAGGCGCCGCTGGTCGAGGCGAAGCTGTCCGGCGCCACCTGCACTGAAATGGCCTTGCCGCTGCTGACGGTCACATCCGGGATCGGCGTGTTGACCACCAGCGCGTCGCCGGCGAACGGCAGGTCGGGCAGGCCGTTCGGGGTGAAGGCGGTCAGCAGCGTCCCGGGGTCGGTCAGCGTGGGCAGGCCGGGCGGCGCCAGCGGATTGGCGGGCGTGTTCGGCCCGGCGGGGCCGCCAAGGCCGCCGCTGGC
>NZ_WWCX01000267.1:0-847 GCF_009857655.1 Duganella vulcania | reverse complement strand
TGCGGCCGCTGGACGGCGGCGGCCTGCTGATCGTCGGGCGCGACCTGAGCGAACAGGAGGCGGTGCGCGGCGTGATCTGGCGCGCGCTGCTGGCCGGCGCCGGCGTGTCGCTGCTGCTGACGGTGGCCGGCGCGCTGCTGTTCCGGCGCCTGGTCGAGCGCCGCCTGGGCACCATCCGCCGCACCGCCGCCCACATCGAGGCGGGCGACCTGAGCTCGCGCATCCCGGTGCGCGGGCGCGACGAGTTCGCGCTGCTGGGGCGCGACATCAACCGCATGCTGGACCGCATCGAGCTGCTGATGGACGGCATCCGCCACGTCTCGAACGCCATCGCGCACGACCTGCGCACGCCGCTGGGCCGCGTGCGCAGCAAGCTCGACGACGCGCTGCGCTCCGAGGCCACGGTGCCGCGCCTGGCCGGCGCCGCGCGCGACGCCATCGAGGAGATCGACGACCTGATACGGCTGTTCGAGCGCCTGCTGCAGATCGCCGAGGCCGAATCGGGCATGCGCAGCCGCCTGTTCGAGCGCCTCGACCTGGGCCACATCGCCCGCGACATCGGCGAGATGTACGAGGCCAGCGCCGAGGACGGCGGCGTGACCCTGACGGTGGACGCGCCCGAGCACCTGTACGTGGACGGCGACCGCAACCTGCTGGCCAGCGCGGTGGCCAGCCTGCTGGACAACGCCATCAAGTACGCCGGGCCGGGCCACGCGGTGCGGGTGCGGGCCGGCGTGTACCGCGGCGGCCTGGCGTCGATCGCGGTGCAGGACGACGGCCCCGGCATCCCCGAGGCCGAGCGCGGCAAGGTGACGCGGCGCTTCTACCGGCTCGACGACAGCCGCCA
>NZ_WWCX01000266.1:0-866 GCF_009857655.1 Duganella vulcania | reverse complement strand
AGCGCGGCGGCCTTGCGCCAGCTGGCGGCGATCTGGGGGCTGGCGCTGCCGGACGGCGAGCCTTGCCCGACGGCGGCGCGCCTGAACCTGCGCTGCCTGCAGGCCAAGGGCGGCATGGCGGAGTTGCGCCTGCTGGACCGTCCGGCGATGCTGACGCTGCACGACGATCCCACCGCGCCCAACTATGTGCTGCTGACGGCCATCGACGACGGTGGCGCGACCATCGTCGCGCCCGGCGGCAAGCCGCAGCGCATCGGCCTGGACGCGCTGGCGGCGCGCTTCGACGGCGAGTTCACGACCTTCTGGCGCGCGCCGCGCAGCTGGCGCGACGAGGTCTCCGGCGGCGACCACGGCCCGGACGTGGACTGGCTGGCGCGGCGCCTGGCCCAGATCTACGGGCTGAAGAAGCCGCTGGACGATCAGCCGCTGAGCGCGGGCCTGCGCGCGCGCCTGGTCGATTTCCAGACCGAGCAGCATCTCAAGGCGGACGGCGTGGCCGGTCCGAAAACTTTCATCCGGCTGTATCAGCTGGGCGGCGTGCAGGAGCCGCGCCTGTTGGCGGCCAGCGCCGGGGCGGGGAAATAATATGTCGTATATTTTGGAAGCATTGAAGAAGGCGCAGGCGGAACGTCAGCTGGGCAGCGCGCCCACGCTGCACGCGCCGACCTTGCACGGGACGGAGCGCGAGGCGGCCGGCGGTGTGCTGAAGAAGCCGCTGGTGCTGGCGCTGCTGGCGATGGGTGCGGCGGTCGTGGTGTTGCTGGTCCTGGTGCTGCGCCCGGCACAACAGCCGGCAGGCGGGCCGCAGGCCACGCCTGCGCCGACAGCGGTGGCGCAGGCCGCCCCGGCGGCGGCGCAGGCCGTCA
>NZ_WWCX01000265.1:0-888 GCF_009857655.1 Duganella vulcania | reverse complement strand
ATGCGCGGCCGGTCGACGGCGGCCGGCGCCTCGCGCACCACCGGCACCGTCTCGCGCCAGCCATCGGCGGCGATGGCCGGCGCGTGCGGCGAGCGGAACATCACGCGGCCGAAGCCGTCGAGCACGCAGCCGTACAGATGTTGGCCGCTGTCGACGGTGTGGGCGCGGCCCAGCGGTTCGATGATGGTGCTGCGCGAGACGCCTTCCAGCGGGCTCAGGCCCGACAGCAGCGTGGCCTGCGCGGAGAAGCCGACCACCTCGGCCAGCATGGGCCGGTTGCCGGGACTGAGCAGGTGGCACAGTTCGCCGATGCGCGCCGGCGGCATGTGGGCCTCGATCAGCGTGCCCAGCACTTGCGCCACGCGGCCGTAGCGTTGCAGGCCCGGCGCCGCCGGCAGGCCGGCCAGCCAGGCCGGCGCGCGCGCCGCCAGCGCCGTCAGGCGCCGTGTCGCCGCCGCGTCGCGGCTCACCAGATCACCTCGATTTTGCGCTTGCCGAAGAAGGTGACGTGGTTGGCCTGGATCGCCACCAGCCGCACGCCGCGGTAGTCGTCGCCGACCTGCAGGCGGGCGCCGTCCTGCGTCACCACGCTGGCGTTGGCGCCGGAGATCACCTGGCCGATGCGGAACGGCAGCATGGCTTCGGCCGTCACGGCCTTGGCGCTGACCGGGAAGGTGATGCGGTGTTCCTTGATGAAGCTGTTCAAGATGCGTTCGAAGCGCGCTGTTTCCTCGTCGTCGAGCTGGGCCCGCATGGTCCAGGCGCGCGCCTCCAGCGACAGGTCGAAGCGGTCCAGCAGTTCGGCGTCGGCCAGCCGCTTGCGGAACAGCGCGGCCAGCGCCGGCGTGCCGGCGACGGCCGGCCCCGGCTGCGGGGACGCCGACGGGG
>NZ_WWCX01000264.1:0-891 GCF_009857655.1 Duganella vulcania | reverse complement strand
ACGGCGACAGTCCCGGCGCGCTGGTCGAGCTGGCGCAGGAGATGGCGCGCCGCGTGGGCGCGCCGGCCACGGTGGAGTTCTATCCGTGGCAGCGGGCGCTGGCGCTGACCGGGGTGCACGCGCGCACGCTGGTGGTGCCGCTGACCCGCACCCCCGAGCGCGAGGCGCAGTACCGCTGGCTGGTGCGGCTGCGCCGGCAGGACTTCGTGTTTGTCGGCCGCCACGGCGGCGGCGTCGACCTGCGCGACCCGGCGGCGCTGGCGGGGCGGCCGGTGGCGGTGCTGCGCGGCTCGCCGCACAAGCGCCTGCTGGAGTCGCTGCACTTCAGCGCGGTGGCCGAGTGCGCGTCGGTGCGCGAGTGCATGCGCATGGTCAGCAAGGGGGTGGTGGACGCCACCTATGGCGGCGAGGACATCCACCGCCACGCGGCCCGGCTGGACGGCTTTCACGAGGCCGACTTCGACTTCGGCCCGGTGTTCCGCAGCGGCGACATCTGGCTGGCCGGCTCGCGCGACATCGGCGAGGACGAGGGCCACGCCTGGCGCGCCGCGCACGAGGCCATGCGCGCCGACGGCACGCTGGCGCGCCTGCTGCGCAAGTACGGCCTGGCGCCCAACTGAACGCCTACTTCGGCCGCGCCCGGCGCGCCTGGATTTCCTTGATCAGCTTGAGCTCCTTGTCGCTGGCCTTGTCCAGCAGCGCCGCGTGCTTGCGGCCCTGCTCGGCGTACGCGGCCACCTCGGGCGGCACCGGCGTGTCCGGATGCACCTTGTAGGCGATCCACGCCGACAGCAGGCACAGCGCCAGCGTGCCGGCCGCGTAGGCGCCCAGCCACAGGCCGGTCTGGCCGCGCGCGCGGTGCAGCGCCTGGCACACCTGCGCCGCCTCGCC
>NZ_WWCX01000263.1:0-905 GCF_009857655.1 Duganella vulcania | reverse complement strand
GGCTGTGCGGAATCACCGCCTGCACCGCGTGCGCGCCCAGCAGCGCGTCGATGCGCGCCGGCGCGTCGATGCCGCCGCGCACCGCCCGGCTGGCGAACGCCAGCACCGTGCCCAGGAACAGGCCGGTCACCAGCCCCAGCACCACGATCAGCGGCCGGTCCGGCAGCAGCGCGCGCTCCGGCACCACCGGCGCGTCCACCAGCCGCACATTGCCGACCCGCCCCACCGCCACCAGCCGCAACTGCTGCGCCGTGTTCAACAGCGCCGTGTACAGGTCGGTGTCGACCTTGACCTCGCGCGCCAGCCGCGACTGCTCCTGTTCCAGCAGCGGCAGTTGCGCGATGCGCTCCTGCAGCGCGCCAATCTCGCGCTCCGACGCGCGCGCCTGCGCGTTGAGCGCCCGCAGCAGCGGATGCTCGTCCGTGTAGCGGCCCAGCAGCTCGGCGCGCCGCTGCACCTGCGCGCTGCGCCGCGCCTGCGCCGCCGCCAGGCTGTCGAGCGCGATGCGCACCTCCTGGTCGATATTGACGCTGCCGTGGCTGCCGCGGTAGCCGTTGTAGCGCAGCTCGGCCTGCTCCAGCTGATCCTTCAGCGCCGGCAGCTGCTGGTCGAGGAAGGCCAGCGTCTTCTCCGCCTCCTCGCTGCGGCGCGCCAGGTTCTGCCGCATGTATTCGGCGCCGATCTGGCCCAGCGTCGCCGCCACCTGCTGCGCGTCGTGGCCTTGCAGGCGCACCGCGATCACGCCAGACTGCTTGCCCTGCTCGCTGATCTGCAGCGCGTTCTGCAGCTGCTCCAGCGCCGCCAGCCGCGTGGTGCGCCGCACGACGAAGCGCCCGCCCGGCTGCGCCCGCAGGCTCTCGACCTGCAGCTCGACGCCGTCGCCGTCCTGGTGCGCCAGCGCGCCG
>NZ_WWCX01000262.1:0-935 GCF_009857655.1 Duganella vulcania | reverse complement strand
GCTCAGCGCGGCCACTTGCGCGGTGCTCATGCTGGCGATCTGGCCCGAGGTCAACGCGACCACCTGGTTGGTGCCCAGGGCGGCGATGCCGCCGGTGCTCAGCGCGGCGATCGAGGCGGTGGCCAGCGAATTGATCTGGCCGGTGGTCAGCGCGGCCACTTGCGCGGTGGTCAGCGCGGCGATGGCGGCGGTCTTGACGGCCGACAGGTCGGCCGTTTCCATCGCGGCGATGGCGTTGGTCGACAGCGCGGCCACTTGCGCGGTGCTCAGCGCGGCGGCTTCGCCGGTGCTCAGCGCCACCACTTGCGCGGTGGTCAGGGCCTTGACCTGGTTCACGCTCAGCGAGGCGACAGCGTTGGTCGACAGCGCGGCGAAGTCGTTGGTCGACAGCGCGGCGATGGCGTTGGTGGTCAGCGCGGCCACTTGGGCGGTGCTCAGCACGCTGGCCTGGCCGGTGGTCAGGGCAACGATCTGGTTGGTGGTCAGGCCGGACACGGCGGCGGTGGTCAGCGCGACGATCTGGTTGGTCGACAGCGCGGCCACCTGGTCGGTGGTCAGGCCGGCCAGCTGGTTGCTGCGCAGCGCGGCGATGTCATTGGTCGACAGGCCGGCCAGGTCGGCGGTCTGGATCGCGCCGATGGCGTTGCTCGACAGGGCCGCCACTTGCGCGGTGCCCAGGCTGTTGATCTGGCTCGAGCTCAGCGCGACGATCTGGTTGGTGCTCAGCGCGCCGATGGCGGCCGTGCTCAGCGCGGCGATCGAGGCGGTGGCCAGCGAGGCGACCTGGCCGGTGGTCAGCGCGCTCACCTGCGCGGTGCTCAGGATGGCGATGGCGGCCACCTTGATGGCCGACAGGTCGGCCGTTTCCAGCGCGGCGATGTCGTTGGTCGACAGCGCGGCCACTTGCGCGGTGCCCAGCGCGGCGGCTTCGTTGG
>NZ_WWCX01000261.1:0-944 GCF_009857655.1 Duganella vulcania | reverse complement strand
AGTTCCTGCCCGGCGACGGCCAGGCCGCCGCGCGTCAAGCCGTCGGCGTCGGCCAGCGGCGTGCCGGCCAGGCGCGCGCACACGGCGCTCTGCAGCCAATCCCAGTGGGGAGCAAGGCTGTCGTCGCCCAGATCGATGCCGGTGAGCGCGCGCAGCAGCCGGGCGCCGCGCACCAGTTCAATGCGGCCAAAGCCGCCTTGTATCGACAGCGGCTCCAGCCACGATGGCGACGGATCGCTGGCCATGTGCAGCGTCAGCAGCGCGTCGTCGGCCAGCGCCGGCAGCGGCGCCTGGCGTCCGCGGCCGAGCTGGCGGGCCAGCTCGGCCTGGTCGCGGCTGATGCTGGCCACCGCCAGCGGCCGCGGCAAGGGTATGCCGGCGGGTGAAATCATCGGTGTGCTGTGCATGGTCGTGAATCCGGATGGGCCCGCGGCGGCGCGATGGCGACGCCCGCAAGGCGGATGCCGTCGCCGGCGCTACAGCACCGAGATACGCACATCCTTGCGCATACGTTGCTGCAAACGCTGTTCCAGTTCCATTTTGTTTTGGCGCAGGCGCGTGTCGAGCGCGCCGCCCCCGGCGTTGAGCAGGAAATGCACGGCCGCGTCCAGCGGCTGCACCACGACGCCGATCGCCTGGCCGCCAGGCAACAGCAGCTCGAAGATGCCCTGCAGCGCGTGCAGTTGTTGCAGGCCGTCTTCCAGCGCCGCGTCGTCCTGCGCGCCGTCGCCGGCGTCCAGGGCCGCGCCGGCCGGCGCGGACGCAGCGAACCAGTCGCCGTCGTCGTCGTCCTGCAGCACGCACGGCGTCGGGTCGAACAGTTGCGCGACCAGCGTCCGCACATCGAGCTCGGCGATGTCGCTGTCGTGGCCCGGACGGCGCATGTCCGCCTGGCGCGGGTCGCGCGCGTTGTGGGCGTCGCGCGTCCTGCCGCGCTGCCCGGG
>NZ_WWCX01000260.1:0-972 GCF_009857655.1 Duganella vulcania | reverse complement strand
TGGCGGCGTTGGCGTCGCTCCCGGCGTAAGCTGCGTAACCGGCGCCGCCGGCCGCGCGGGCGGAGGCGGCCGCCTCCTTGCTGGGCGCGCCGATCTCCACCAGGTCGATGTCGGGCGCGTGGCGCGCCAGGCGCTTGATGTGCGGCTGGCGCCACGGCCAGGTCGGGTGCGCCCGGCCCAGCACGATCTTCGACAGGTTGTGGCCGCGCGCGTAGTCCACCGCGGCGCGCGCGATGTCGTGGCCGGCCACCACGGCGGTGGCCGCGCCCAGGTCTTCGGCCAGCTTGAGCGTCTTGAGGATGCGCTCGCGCTCGGCCGCCGGCAGCCGCTGCAGCGCCGGCGTCTCGATGTAGATCGCGTGCCAGCCGGTGCCCAGCTGGCTGGCCAGGCGCGCCGTGCTGCGCACCGTGTGCTCGCCGCCCGGCCGCGGGCCGACGCAGGCCAGCAGCGCGGCGCCGGTCTTCCAGATGTCGCCGATCGACTGCTCGACACGGTAGGCGCGCACGTCGTCCTCGACGCGGTCGGCGGTGCGGCGCAGCGCCAGCTCGCGCAGCGCGATCAGGTTGCCCTTGCGGAAAAAATTCCTGGCCGCGCGCTCGGCCTGCGGTCCCTTGTACACCTTGCCGGCCTTCAGGCGCGCCAGCAGCTCGTCGGCCGGGAGGTCGACCAGCACCACCTCGTCGGCCTGGTCGAACACCGTGTCGGGCACGGTCTCGCCCACGCGGATGCCGGTGATGCCGCCCACCACGTCGTTCAGGCTCTCGAGGTGCTGCACGTTGACCGTGGTCAGCACGTCGATGCCGGCGTCCAGCAGTTCCTCGACGTCCTGCCAGCGCTTGGGGTGGCGCGAGCCGGGCGCGTTCGAGTGCGCCAGCTCGTCCACCAGGATCAGCGGCGGCCGCCGCGCCAGCGCGCCGTCCAGGTCGAACTCGGCCAGCTGCCGGCCGCGGTGCGCCACCTGCCGCGGCGCCA
>NZ_WWCX01000025.1:0-71277 GCF_009857655.1 Duganella vulcania | reverse complement strand
CGCTGCGCGCCATCTTCGGCGCCGACCCGATGGCGGCCGGCCGGCTGCTGCGCGACGGCCAGGCGGTCGCGGTGCGCAGCCCGGCCGACGCCATCGCGCAGGGGATCTGCCTGGTGACGGAAGACCGCCGCCACGAGGGGCTGCTGCTGGACATGCCGATCCGCGCCAACCTGTCGCTGGCCACGCTCGGCGACTGCGCCCGGGGCGGCTGGCTGCTGCGCTCGCGCGAAGCGGCCGCCGCCGAGTCCATGGCGCGGGCGCTGCAGGTCCGCATGAGCGGCATCGAGCAGGCGCCGCGCACGCTGTCCGGCGGCAATCAGCAGAAGGTCGTGCTGGGCAAGTGGCTGTTGCGCGAGCCGGCGGTGCTGCTGCTTGACGAGCCGACCCGCGGCGTCGACGTGGTGGCGCGCGCCGAGATCCACCGCCTGCTGCTGGCGGCCGCCGACAGCGGCAAGGCGCTGGTGGTCGCCTCGTCCGATTTGGCCGAGCTGATGGAGATCGCCGACCGCATCATCGTGCTGTCGCGCGGCGCCGTGGCGGGCGAGGTGGCGCGCGCCGGCTTTGACGAAACCCGCATTCTTGAGCTGGCTTACAGCGAACTGATGAACACTGGAGAACCCGATGTTGAAACCGTCTGAGAGCGCCAACCCGGCGGCGCCCGTTCCGGCCCGCGCGGCCAGCCTGCTGCCGGCCGGCCTGCGCGGCCTGCTGCGCGAATCGGGCATCGCCTTCGCGCTGCTGATCCTCATCGCCGTGTTCTCGCTGCTGTCGCCGCTGTTCTTCACGGCCGACAACGTCAGCAACATCTTCACGCAGATCGCCATCAATATCTGCCTGGCGGTGGGCATGACCTTCGTGGTGCTGATCGGCGGCATCGACCTGTCGGTCGGCTCGCTGACCGCCCTGTGCGCGGTGGTGGCCGGCACGGTGCTCAAGCTGGACAGCCTGAGCGTCGGCGCCGCCATCGCGCTGGCGGTGGCGGCCAGCGTCGCGGTCGGCGCCGTGTGCGGGCTGATCAACGGCAGCGTGGCGAGCCACTGGGGCGTGCCGTCCTTCATCGTGACGCTGGGCATGCTGTACGTCGCGCGCGGCGCCGCGCTGCAATGGACCGACGCCCGCTCCATCTACGAGTTCCCCGACCTGTTCAACGCGTTCGGCACGGCCACCGTGGCCGGCATGCCGGCGCTGTTCCTGGTGGCGCTGGCGCTGGTGGCACTGGCCTGGGTGGTGCTCACGCGCACCGTGTTCGGCCGTGTCATTTACGCCATCGGCAACAACGAAGAAGCCGTGCGCCTGGCGGGCCACGACATTTTCCGTTATAAGATCCTGTGCTTTACGATTTGCGGCGCCGCCGTTGGCGTGGCCGCCGTGCTGTACATGACGCGCCTGACGGTGGCCAGTCCCATCCTGGGCGTCGGCTTCGAGCTCAACGCCATCGCCGCCGTCGTGATCGGCGGCACCAGCCTGGCCGGCGGCCGCGGCTCGATCATCGGCACGCTGCTGGGCGCCTGCATCATCGGCGTGCTGGCCAACGGCCTGGTGCTGGTCGAGGTGGGCGACTTCGTGCGGCAGATGATCACCGGGGTGGTGATCATTCTCGCGGTGGTGCTCGATACCTATCGTTTGAGAAAGGCCGCCCGCAACTAGCGGCGGCACCGGGGCCGGGGCCGCATCGGGCCGGCCCGACCAATCAATTTATCCGCAGGGAAGTGAGCAGCAGTCTATGGCCAATATCAAGGATGTCGCACTCCGTGCCGGGGTGTCCGTGTCGACCGTGTCGCATGTCGTCAACGGCACCCGGTTCGTCAGCAAGGAGGCGCGCGAAAGCGTGGAGGAGGCCGTGCGCGTGCTGGGCTATGTGCCCAGCGCGGTCGCCCGCAGCCTGAAGAGCAACAACACGCGCACCTTCGGCATGGTGATACCGAATAACTCCAACCCGTACTTCGCCGAGATCATCCAGGGCGTGGAGGAGCGCTGCTACGCCGCCGGCTACAACGTCATCATCTGCAATTCCAATGACGATGCGGAGCGCCTGGCCTCGTATATCCGGGTGCTGGCCGAGAAGCGCGTCGACGGTCTGATCCTGGTGGTGGCCGGCAGCGACGAGATGGTGCGCGCCACCATCGGCGAGTTGAAGATCCCGCTGGTGCTGCTGGACCGCGAGGTGGCCGACCTGAACTGCGACCTGGTCGAGGTCGATCATGTCGCCGGCGGCCTGATCGCCACGCGCCACCTGCTGGAGCTGGGCCATCCGCGCGTGGCCTGCATCAGCGGCCCGTCGGGCCTGTCGCCCAGCTCGCAGCGCAACGCGGGCTGGAAGCAGGCGCTGGCCGAGGCCGGCGTCGAGCGCTTCGACAGCGACCTGGTGCGCGGCGACTTCACGCCGGGCGGCGGCTACCTGGCGATGCAGGAGCTGCTGCGCTGCACGCCGCCACCCAGCGCGGTGTTCGTCTGCAACGACCTGATGGCCATCGGCGCGCTGTCGGCCGCGCGCGAGGCCGGCGTGCGCGTGCCCGAGCAGCTGTCCATCGTCGGCTTCGACGATATCGAGCTGGCGGCGTATTCGGCGCCGCCGCTGTCGACCGTGGTGCAGCCGAAGCTGACCATCGGCACGCTGGCCGCCGAGCTGCTGCTGGAGCGGGTCGAGGCGCAGCGCGACACGCCGCGCCATGTGGTGCTGGCCCCCGAGCTGAAAACCCGTTCCTCGACCGCGCCCTACCGGCGGCCAAAGGGGGCGCATGAATAAAGTCGCTCCCGCGGTCGTGGCCGGCAAACCGGTGGTGGTGGTCGGTTCCCTCAACATGGACCTGGTGTTCCGCATGCCGCGCATGCCCGAGGCCGGCGAGACGCTGCAAGGCCACGGCTACACCACCTCGCCGGGCGGCAAGGGCGCCAACCAGGCCGTGGCCTGCGCCCGTCTCGGCTGCCAGGTGGCGCTGGTCGGCCAGGCCGGCCGCGACGGCTATGGCGATACGCTGTGCGCGGCGCTGGCCGCCAACGGCGTCGACATCGGCCATGTCCGGCGCACCGACGCCGCCGCGACCGGCGTGGCGGTAATCCTGGTGGAGGAGCAGGGCCAGAACCGCATCGTGCTGGCCGCCGGCGCGAACGGCATGCTGGGCCCGGACGACATCGACGCGGCCAGGGACGCGATCGCCGGCGCGGCCTTGCTCATCGTTCAATTGGAAGTGCCGCTCGAGGCGGTCCTGCGGGCGATGCGGCTGGCCGCGGCGGCCGGCGTGCCGGTGCTGCTCAACCCGGCGCCGGCGCAAGCCTTGCCCGATCGGTTCTGGCCGCTGATCGACATCCTGGTGCCCAACGAAAGCGAGGCGGCGCTGCTGACCGGCATCGCCGTGACCGACGTGGCCAGCGCCTGCCTGGCCGCCGAACAACTGCGGGCGCGCGGCGCGCGCCGCGTGCTGATCACGCTCAGCGACAAGGGCGTGGTCCTGCTGGACGAGCTGGGCCCACGGCACCTGCATGCGCGCGCGGTCAGCGCGGTCGACACCACGGCGGCCGGCGACACCTTCATCGGCGCGCTCGCGACCGCGCTGTGCGAAGGCTTGACCTTGGACGAAGCGGCCGCCTTCGGCCAAAACGCCAGCGCCCTGTGCGTAATGCGCGCCGGCGCCCAGCCATCGATTCCCTACCGGCATGAGCTCGCGCCATGATGCCGGCCAGTCACCCACCCAGAAAGAGGAAGTAGCCATGCCCACCGCTTTGCGCCGTCAAACACCCGTCCGCTGGTTGCGGCTTGCCGCCTGCCTTGCCGCCGGCCTGTCCGGATTCCATGGCGCCGGCTGCGCGCAGGCGCTGACGGTCGATGTGATGTCGTTCAACCTCAGGGTGCCGGTCGATCCGGCGCCGCACGACTGGGCGTCGCGCAAGGCGCGCGTGGCCGGGCTGGTGCGGCAGCAGCATCCGGATTTCCTGGGCGTGCAGGAAGCGGTGCCGGCGGTAATCGCCGACCTCAACCTTGCGTTGGGCGAGTACGCCAGCATAGGGCGCGGCCGCGAGAGCGATGGCGGCGGCGAGGGCACGCAGATCTTCTACCGCAAGGCGCGCTGGGATCTTGACGCGGCCGACCAGGGCACGTTCCAGCTGTCGTCCACGCCGGAGATCGTCGGTTCCAACGACTGGGGCATGCAGTGGCCGCGCATCGCCACCTGGGTGCATCTGCGCGAGCACGCGAGCGGGCGCGGCCTGTACGTCTACAACACCCATTTCCCGTTGAAGCCGGACGAGCGCGAACGCGCGGCGCGGCTGCTCGCCGGGCTGATCGCGGCACGCAAGCATGCGGGCGACCCGGTCGTGCTCACCGGCGACCTGAACGCTTGCGAGCAGGAGCCGGCGGTGCGCTACCTGCTTGGCCAGGCGGGTTCGCCGCTGGCGCTGCGCGACAGTTATCGGGCGCTGCATGGCGGCGCCGACACCGGCAGCTTCCACGCGTTCGGCAAGGAAAAGAACCCGTGCAGGATCGACTACATCATGGCGCCGCCGGACGCCGGCGTGGCGCGGGCCGAGGTGCTCATCGACGGGCAGGACGGCAAGGGTTTTGCGTCCGACCACTACGCGGTGACGGCGACGCTGGTGCTGGGCGCCGGCCAGCCGGCCGCGCGCTGAGCCAACGCCGCGCGCGGCGGGCGGCTTGGGCCTAAGCCTGGTGATGGACCACGCGGTTGCGGCCCTGGTCCTTGGCGCGGTACAGCGCGCCGTCGGCGGCCGCGATCAGCGCCTGCTCGTCCTGGCCCGGCTGCAGCGTGGCCACGCCGAAGGACGCGGTGATTTGCGGCAGCGGCACGCGCATGTCGGCGAACACCACCGCCTGCTGCATCCGTTCGCACAGGCGCTCGGCCACCGCCACGGCGACCTTGTCGCTGGTGTCCGGCAGCAGCACCATCATTTCCTCGCCGCCGTAGCGCACGGCGAAATCGGTCGGGCGCAGCGCGCTGCTGAGCACGTGCGCGGCGGCGCGCAGGGCCTGGTCGCCGGCCAAATGGCCGTGGCTGTCGTTGAATTTCTTGAAGTGGTCGAGGTCGATCATGATCAGCGCCAGCGGCGCGTGCGAGCCCTGCGCGGTGGCCACCATGGTCGGCAGCAGGTCGTTGAGCCAGGCGCGGTTGTACAAGCCGGTCAGGCCGTCGATCATCGACAGCTGGCGGTAGAACTCGCCCAGCTTCTGGCGCCGGCGCAGCTGCGCGTTGGCGGCGCGGATGCGGAAGGACAGCAGCCGCAGCAGGTTACGCGCCAGCACATTCGATTCGTCGATCAGCTTCCAGACGATGTCGGCCTCGATCACCAGCACTTCGCTCTGCTCCAGCGCGGTAATGCTCGACAGGTTGGCTTCCTCGTCCAAGACAGATTGTTCGCCCACGCTCTCGCCCGGCAGTATCTTGCTGACGGTGCCGTCGGCCATGCCGGTGCGGGTGTCGGTGGCGACCGACAAGGACCCGCGCAGCACGATGTACAGGCGGGCGTGGCTGGACTCGGTGACCGCCTGGTCGGCTTCCAGTTGCATGATGGGGCAGGGCGCGAGCAGCTTGGCGATGGTGGTGTCGTCGTCGGCGTTGCGCAGCAGCTGCAGGTCGCCGATCTGGTAGCGGGAGGCGCCGAATGTGCTGATTTGTTTCAAAATGGTCTTTCAGGATGCTGATGGGCAAGCACGGTAATCATAGCTGAACTGAACAGCGCCCTGTGTAAATTTCACCCCCGTAGTTGTTGCACGTTGTATCCGCGGATGCTTCAATGTTGCTTTGCTTACTCTGGATGACAATATGGACTATACCGACGCGGTCGGCACCACACACCGGGCCGATCCGGACGCGCGCATCGTCTCGCTGGTACCGTCGATTACCGAGCTGCTGTGCGACCTGGGCCTGGCCGCGCAGCTGGTTGGGCGCACCGGTTTCTGCATCCATCCGGCCGACGTGGTGCGGGCCATTCCCAAGGTCGGCGGCACCAAGGATGTGAATATCGACAAGATCCGCAAGCTGGCGCCGACCCATCTGGTGGTCAACATCGACGAGAACGAAAAGCCGACCGTCGAGCTGTTGGCTGAGTTTATTCCCAACATTGTCGTCACCCATCCGCTGCGCCCGCGCGACAACCTGGACCTGGCGCGCCTGATGGGCGGGGTATTCTGCCGCGGACAGGCCGCCGCCGGCTGGTGCGCCGCGTTCGAGGCGGAGTATGCGCTGCTGCGCGCGATGCCGCCGGGCCGCCCGCAGACGATGTTGTATTGCATCTGGCAAGACCCGTGGATGACGATCTCGCGCGACACCTACATCGCGCGCATGCTGGAGGAAATCGGCTGGAGCGTGCCGGACCTGGGCGAGGTGCGCTACCCGCGCTTCGAGTGGTCGCCGGAATTGCTGGCTGGGGTGGATGGGGTGTTGCTGTCGAGCGAACCGTACCGCTTCACGGAAGCGCACGCGGACGCGCTGGAAAAGCAGATCGGCAAGCCGGTGCTGCTGGTCGATGGGGAGATGATGTCGTGGTATGGCAGCCGGGCGCTGCAGGGACTGAGGTATTTGCGGGAGCTGGCACGGCGCTAGCTCCCGCCTCCATGTGAATTATTCGCTGTCTTCCGCGTCGGCCTCGACCGGCACGGCGCCGTTGGCTTGACGCTTGTCCTTGTCGTGCAGGCGGCCCAGTGCGCTGTCGATGGCGCGCTTGAGTTTATCGGCCGAGCCGGCGATCGCCTGGTGCAGCGTGGCGGCGTGATCGCTGACGGCGATCGGTTGATACCCGGTGACGCGGGCTTCCATCAGGCAGCGGTTGTCGCCGTCGGCTGATTTCTGAACCAGGTTGTCGCTCAGGTGCACTTCGACGCGGGTGATTTGTTCGCCGAAGCGGTGGAGGGCATTGCTCACGACCGTCTGTACATGTTCATCCAGACCGGCATGGCGGTCGATGGTTTTGTCGGCATTGATATTGATTTGCATACGCTTGCTCCTGTTTGTTGAACTGCAAAACAATATTACTCCTTTTCTGCTTAGGTTCGCGTTAAGTCGCTAACCATTGATGAGCGAAGCGGCAATATTGATCGACAGTCCGAGGATGGCCAGGTTGTAGAAGAAGCACAGCACCGATTGCGCCAGCACCACCTGGCGCATGGCGCGGCCGCATACGGCCACGTCCGAGGTCTGCACCGCCACCGAGATGGTGAACGAGAAGTACAGGAAGTCCCAGTAGTTCGGCGTCAATTCCTGGTCGGGGAAATGCAGCGGTTTTTCGCCGTCGTTCTTGATGTAGTACAGATGGGCGTAATGCGAGCAGAACATGGTGCCGATCATGAACCACGAGCCGGTCAGCGTCAGCACCACGAAGCCGTAGTGGTAGACCATGTCGGTCGGCGGCGAGTCCTTCAGCGCGGACAGTTGCGAGATGATGGCCACCAGGCTGATCATGATCACCAGCGACAGCATGGCCAGGATCACCGGCCCCCTTTCGTCCTGGCGGCAGGCGGCGCGGCGGATGTCGTGCTGGTCGGCGCGCGCCATCATCCACGCCATCGACAGCAGGTAGGTCCAGACGGTGATATTCCACGCCGTGAGCAGGCGCGCCACCAGCGGCCAGGCGTCCGGCAGCAGCGGGCCGGCGATGGCGCCCAGCGCGATCGCCAGGCTCAGGTGCGGACGGCTGTGGATGATGCCCGGCAGGCGTATGCGTAGTGTCATGATTTTTCCTCGTGGGGGAAGCGGTCCATGCGCGACAGGACGGGGAACAGCACGGTCCAGATGCCGGTCACGGCCAGCGTGGCGGCGCCGCCGAACAGCACGGCGCGGGTCAGGCCCATCCAGCCGGCGGTCAGGCCCGATTCAAATTCGCCCAGCTCGTTGGAGGCGCCGATGAAGACCGAGTTGACCGCGCTCACGCGCCCGCGGATCGCGTCCGGCGTTTCGTACTGCACCAGCAGGTGGCGCACGTAGACGCTGATCATGTCGCCGGCGCCCATCACGAACAGCGCGGCCAGCGCGACCAGGAAGGTGGAGGTGGCGCCCAGCACCAGCGTGCCGGCGCCGAACACGGCCACGCCGCCCAGCATCCACAGGCCGACCCGGCGCGTGATCGGGTAGAACGCCAGCGCGATCGAGCACACGGCGGCGCCGGCGCCGGGCGCGGTGCGCAGCAGGCCGAGGCCGGTCGGGCCGATGTGCAGCACGTCGTGCGCCAGCGCCGGCAGCAGCGCGGTGGCGCCGCCGAACAGCACGGCGAACAGGTCGAGCGAGATCGCGCCCAGCACCACCGGCTTGGACCAGACGAAGCGCAAGCCCTCCAGCACCGTGTGCCAGGTGGCGGGCTCGCGGTTGCTGGGCTGCTTGACCGATTTGACCAGGCACATCAGGATGACCGCCGCCAGCAGCAGCGCCGAGGAAATCATATAAACCGTTTTCGGCCCGGCCAGGTAGAACAGGCCGCCCAGCGTGGGGCCGAGGATGACGGCGACGTGGAAGCTCGACGAGCTCAGCGCCACGGCCTGGCTGAAGCGCTCGGGCGGCACCAGGTTGACCAGCATCGCTTGCGTGGCCGGCCCCATGAAGGCGCGCGCGCTGCCGAACAGCACCAGCACGGCGAACACCGGCCACACCGCGCTCAGGCCGGCGAAGGTGAAGGCCAGCAGCGCCAGGCCGCACAGCAGCTGCGCGCCCATCGCCAGCGCGATCAGCAGGCGGCGGTTGTAGCGGTCGGCGGCGTGGCCGGCGATCAGGATCAGCAGCAGGAAGGGCGCGAACTGCGCCAGGCCGATCAGGCCGAGGTCGAACAGGTTGTGGGTCAGCGCGTACACCTGCCAGCCGATGGCGACGTTCTGCATCTGGACGGCCAGGGTGGCCAGGGTGCGGGCGGTGAGGTAGAGCGAGAAGTTACGGTGGCGCAGGACGCCGAAGCCGTTGGAGGAAGGTGCGGTGCTGTCGGACATTGGCGCTTTCAAGGAGCGGAGCCGGGGGCTCCGCCCCTTGGTCCGCTCCCGGTGGGGAGGTTCAGGGCTGGTGGATGTCGGCTTCGGTGGTGAAGGCGTCCGCGTAGAATTCGTCTTCCGGCAAATGACACTGGGCGACAAAATCGCGCTTGGCCGATTCCACCATGACCGGCGCGCCGCAGGCATACACCTGGTGGCCGGACAGGTCGGGCAGGTCGGCCATGACGGCCGCGTGCACGAAGCCGGTGCGGCCGCTCCAGTGATCTTCCGGCAGCGCCGACGAGATCACCGGCACATACTTGAAGTTCGGCAGGATCGCTTCCCACTGGCGGCACAGCGCGTCCATGTACAGGTCCTGCGGGCGGCGGCCGCCCCAGTACAGGGTCATTGGACGGGCCGAGCCTTGCGCGCGCAGGTGCTCGATGATGGCCTTGATCGGCGCGAAGCCGGTGCCGGAGGCCAGCAGCACCATCGGCTTGTCGCTGTCCTCGCGCACGAAGAAGGTGCCCATCGGGCCTTCGAAGCGCAGGATGTCGCGTTCCTTCATGGTGCTGAACACCTGGTCGGTGAACAGGCCGCCCGGCAGGTGGCGGATGTGCAGGCTCAGCGGCTGGTCCTGGTCCGGCGGCGAGGCCAGGCTGTAGCTGCGGCGCTTGCCGTCGCGCAGCATGAATTCGATGTACTGGCCGGCGCGGAACTTGAGCGTCTCGTTGGCCGGCAGTTGCAGCGTCATCACGACCACGTCCGGCGCCAGTTTTTCCAGCGTCGCCACGCGCGACGGCATCTTGCGGATCGGGTAGTCGTCGCTGCCGGCCACTTCGCGCACCTCGATCACCAGGTCTTGCTGCGCGGTGGCGCAGCAGAACAGCGAATAGCCGGCCGCTTCCTCATCCTTGGTCAGCGCGCGTTCCTGGTGGGCCTTGTGCGTGACCGAGCCGGAGAGCACTTTGCCCTTGCAGGAACTGCAGGCGCCATTCTTGCAGCCGTAGGGCAGGCCGACGCCGGCGCGCATGGCCGCGGCCAGCACGGTTTCGTCTTCCTCGCAGCTGAATTGATGGCCGCTAGGCTGTACAGTGATTTGAAACGTCATACAATCCTTCAAATGAAAAAACTTACTATTCAAAAATTCAAGTTGCCGCGCCTGTTAATCGTGGGTTGCGGCGATGTCGGCATGCGCCTGTTGCCGCTGCTGCGCCCGTATTTCCGCGTGTTCGCCACCACCAGCCAGCCGTCGCGCTGCGCGGAATTACGCGCGCTGGGCGCGGTGCCGCTGGTGGTTGACCTGGACCAGCCCGCCACGTTGCGGCGCCTGGCCGGCCTGGCCAGCCACATCGTGCACCTGGCGCCGCCGCCCGCCGAGGGCGCGCTGGACCGCCGCACGCGCAATCTGACCGCCATTTTACCTGAGCATGCCCGTCTGGTTTATGTCAGCACCACTGGCGTCTACGGCGATTGCGGCGGGCTGTTGTTTGACGAGAGCCGTCCGGTGGCGCCAAGCAACGCCCGCGCCGTGCGCCGGGTGGACGCCGAGCAGGTGCTGCGCGGCTGGGCGCGCCGCGCCGGCGGCCACTTGTCGATCCTGCGGGTGCCGGGCATCTACGCCGCCGACCGCCTGCCGCTGAAACGCCTGCAGGCCGGCACGCCGGCACTGGTCGAAGAGGACGATGTGTACACCAACCACATCCACGCGGACGACCTGGCCGCCATCATTGCCCGGGCGCTGTTCCGCGGCCTGCCCAACCGCGTGTATCACGCGGTGGACGACAGCGATATGAAAATGGCGGCGTATTTCGACGCGGTGGCGGACGCGCACCAGTTGCCGCGCCCGCCGCGCCTGCCGCGCGAGGAACTGCGGCAGGTGGTGACGCCGGCCCTGCTGTCGTTTATGTCGGAATCGCGGCGCCTGAGCAACGGGCGCATCAAGCGCGAGCTGGGCGTGCGCTTGCGCTACGCCACGGTGGCGCAGCTGCTGGAGGGGTGATCAGGCGCGTGGCGGACGTTTCTTCTGCTGCACGCGCTGTTGCTGCTTCTTCTGGGTCTGTACCTTGTTCTGCTTGGCTTCGTACAGGGCGACGGCGTCCTTGCGGGCCTGCTCCGGCGTGCGCAGTTCCGGCACGTCGTCGTGGGTGACGAAATATTCCGCATCCTGGGCGTCGACCACCAGCTTGATGGCGGCGGCGTCGTCGAGGTCATAGATTTCGTGGAGCAGGGTGGTTACTTCGTCGAGAAATTCTTCGTAGGTCATGGGTATGTGT
Organism: Duganella vulcania; assembly: GCF_009857655.1. Taxonomy (NCBI): domain Bacteria; kingdom Pseudomonadati; phylum Pseudomonadota; class Betaproteobacteria; order Burkholderiales; family Oxalobacteraceae; genus Duganella; species Duganella vulcania. Next base: position 60,102 of record NZ_WWCX01000025.1, on the reverse strand, counting down.
AAAAGCAAGTAAAGACGGGGCGAAACTTGCACTTATGCAAGCCACTTCCGGGGTGTTTGTGCCAAAATGGCAACGCAATTTGTATGAGCCATATCAATCAAGTTCGCACATGATACGATATTGTTAGCTATCTCACGAAGGAGCCATGCGCATGACAGCCACTTCCCATCCTAGCAAGGAGCAGGTCCGTGCCTACATGCACCAGCGCGAATGCGACCGCCGCCCTCCGCCCACCCCCGACGAGATCCGCCGCCAGCTAGGCTGGCACTATTGCTCGTACGACAACATTGTTCCCGCAGCGTCCTCCATCCTGCTCCCTGGCACGATCGCCCAACTGGCCGCCTTGATGGCCGTTGAATGGTGTTTCCGCGCCGCCGGCATCAGCCGGTCCAACTGACTTTACCAATATTTATACCTTTTCTTGTAACAAAAATCTTCCTAGCACAAGAAATAGGGGTAGAATCTCTCTAAATCTCACAGAAATGTCTGATGAGTTAGCCGTTCGTTAACGTAAACGTGTATTATCTCGGCTAAGCACTAAAAACCGGCATAAATGTCTGTGTTTTGTAGTGCTTCATTGGTAATAGAGCTAAAAATTTTTTTTACCCATGTGTCGTTTTTTATCGAAGACGGCCAGAACCTACTGAAAAACATTATGTCTATCAAAGAAATAACCGCATCGCCGACCTACAACCCGAACCGTGTGCTGGACGCCATCATCGAAAAGCTGCAACTGAAAAACGATGCGGCCCTGTCGCGCGCGCTGGAAGTAGCGCCACCGGTCATCAGCAAGATCCGTCACAACACGCTGCCTATCGGCGCGACCATCCTGATCCGCATGCACGAGATCAGCGATTTCAGCATTCGCGAACTGCGCGAACTGATGGCGGCCTGATCGCCACGAAGAAAACGGCGCGGACCTCTCGGTAACGCGCCGTTGTCTTATGGGGCTGGCCTCGGCCGAATCAGGCCGAGGTGCTGATGGTGGTGCCGATGCGCTGGCCGCTGGTGTTGACGGTCGGCGCGGCAGCCACTTGCGGCGGCGCCGGCGGAGCCGGCGGCGTAACGCGTTCGGCGGGTTTGTCCGCCACCTTCACCGGCTCAGGCTGGCGGGGCGGCGTCGCTTGTACGGCGGCAGTACTGGAAGCTACGGTATTGACAGCCATGATGATCTCCCATCATCCATAAATATCCCCACAGTATGCCACTTATTTGAGCAGTCCGCCTGTTTGCTTTGCCGCGCGTGACGCAAACGCCGGCGGTCAGGCCGACGGGGTCAGGCGTGGGCGCTCGCTGTAGAAGCTGGCGATGCGGGCCTGTTCGATGATGGCGTTGGCGTCGGCCGCCATCTGCAGGCCTTCCGCGACCTTGCCGGGAGCTGCCGAGTAAGCCGTCACGCCCGGTGCGGCCGAGTAGGCGGTCTTGGCGCTGACGCCCGGGGCGGCCGAGTACGCGGTGTTGGCGGCCACGCCGGGCGCGGCCGAGTAGGCGGTCTTCGCGGCGACGCCGGGAGCGGCCGAATACGCGGTCTTCGCGGCGACGCCGGGAGCGGCCGAGTATGCGGTCTTGGCGGCAACGCCGGGCGCGGCCGAGTAGGCGGTCTTCGCGGCAACGCCGGGCGCGGCCGAATACGCGGTCTTGGCGGCAACGCCCGGAGCGGCGGAATACGCGGTGTTGGCGGCAACGCCCGGCGCGGCCGAGTAAGCCGTCGCGCGAGGGGCGGCCGAGTAGGCCACGTCCTGATGCATCGCGCCGCGCAGGTAGGACTCGCCGAACGTCTCTTCATACAGTTCCTGCATCCGGTTGCCCAGGCGTTCGTGCGCCTCCAGGTCGTCCTCGCCGCGCAGGCCGATGTACGGGAAGTGGTGCAGGAAGTAGCCGAACACCGCGTCGCAGTCGACCGCGTATTTCATCGTGTCCAGGATGTGGTAGTGCCAGAAGGTGTCGACGTCGACCAGCGGCGCGGTCTGCTCGTTCGGGAACTGCTTCATCAGGAACAGGAAGCGGCGATACTCGGTTTCGATGGCGTTGGCGCGTTCCAGCGACCAGCCTTCGCCGGACTCCTTGTGCATCAGCTTGACTTTGATCGGTTCCAGGTCCAGTGCGTTGATGACATTCATTGGCGTTTCCTTTGCGATGATGAAGCGGGTTGAAAAATCGAACAAGTTTGATTTTTATCCGGCGCGCAAGCTGTCCCTTTGATTTTTATCAAGCTTTTGTCGGGAAAGTCCTAAGGCACTGGGAAAGCGCTGACATTTCATGCGGCGGTGGCGGTGGCGGTGGCGGTGTCGGCGTGGCGGGTGCCGGCCTGGAGGCCGTCGTCGACGGGCGGGATGTACTCGACCGGCACCGAGATCAGCACCGTGGTGCCGGCATTGTGGCCGCCGGTGATGGCGCAATGGCCGCCGAGCAGGCTGATGCGCTCCTCGATGCCGACCAGGCCGAAGGAGCCCACCTTGTTGCGGCTGCTCTCGCGCAGGCCGACGCCGTTGTCGCTGATGGTCATGCTGAGCATGCCGCCGGCCTGGCGCAGCTCCACCCGCACCAGGCTGGCGCGCGCGTGCTGGACGATATTGCTCAGCGATTCCTGCAGCACGCGGAAGAAGGCGGTGGCGCAGCGGTCGTCAATGCGGATGTCGCTCTGGTGCTCGATCAGTTCGCAGACCATGCCGGTACGCTGGCGGAACTGCGCGATCTGCCACTCCACCGCCGCGTTCAAGCCCAGGTCCAGCACGGTCGGCCGCAGGTCGTTGATGATGTGGCGCACGCTCTTGATGGTGCTGTCGATCTGCTTGAGCGTGCTGAGCGCGCGCGCGTGCAGGCGCGGGTGGTTCTGCCGGGTGCGCGAGGCCAGCAGGTCGGCCTCGATCCGCAGCACCAGCAGGTTCTGGCCCAGGTCGTCGTGGATTTCGCGCGCGATGCGCTTGCGCTCCTGCTCCTTGATCTGGTCGGCGTGGGCCGCCAGCTGGCGCAGCTTGTGGTGCGACTGTTGCAGCTTGGCCTGGCTGTCGCGCAATTCCTTGGTCATGGCCTTGGCCATCTTGATGGCGCGCAGGCGCGATGACGACAGCGTGTGGAACAGCAGGTAGAACAGCAGCGAGCCGACGAAGCCGCACGCCATCGACAGCCACGGCAGGAAGGCGTCGAAGCGGCTGTACCACAGCGACTTGGGCGCGCTGAAATGGGCCGACCACTGGCGGCCGTTGAAGTCCAGCGGCAGCACGATGGTGAAGTGCTCGCCGGCGCGCGGCGAACGCCTGGCGCCGTCGCGGTTGTCGTACAGCAGCGTTTGCGGGGCGTTGCTGCCGTCGGCGTTCTTGCCCTCGTCGTACAGCATCAGGTGGACGTCGCGCACCTGCATCTGGTCCATGGCCGCGCGCACCAGCCGCGGCACGCTGAAGCCTATGCCCACCGAGCCGATGTAGGCGGCGCGCCGCTGCGCCACGTCGTTTAGCGGCATGTCCTTGCGGTACAGCGGCAGGCGCATCGCCAGCGCCCAGCCCTGGGCGTCGCGGGTGTTTTCGATCGGCATGCCGGAGGTGATCAGCTTGCCGGTGTCGCGCGCCACCGCGATTGCGCGCGCCGCCTGTTCCCTGGCGCTGATGTCGACCCCGAGCCGGTGGCGGAACGGCGCCACCGGCTCGATCATGGTCAGCACCGAGTATTCGGCGCGCTGGCCCGGGGGCTGGATGGCGAAGTTCGGGTAGCCGTCCGGCCGGCCGTCGCCGCTGCGGGCCGCCTCGCGCTCGAAGGCGGGCCGCTGGGCCGCTGTCACATATTGCGTGAAGTTGACGTTGTCGAGCGCGGGAAATTGCCGCTCCAGATCCAGGCCCTTGACGTAGCGGTGAAAGCTGGCGCGGGTGACGTGGTCGCTGGCGTCGAAGAAGCTGGCGGTGCCGCGCAGCACGTCGGTGTAGGCGTTGATGCGCGAGGTGATGTTGTACTGGGCGTTGCGCGCCTGCTGCGTGAAGCGCGCGGCGGCGTCATGTTCGATGGTCTTGTAGACCGGCACGTAGAATAGCGCGCCGATCCCGAGCGACAGCAGGACGCCGGCCCACCAGACGGGCTTGGTCGGCGAGAACAACTGTTTTTGCGCGAGTAACGCTGTCATATTGATTGCTTGACGCAACTCCTGGCACCGGGTGTAGGCCGAATATAGGAAATTTTTGCGATGCTAGTCAAGTAATTTTATAAATTTGCTATTTGTCCTGGACGTTCAGCCCGCTGCGCGTCCAAGCAAAAGGCCGGCGCCTCCGAGGGAGGGCGCCGGCCTGGTCACTTGTCGTAACTGTTGCGCTTACTTTGCGACCCAGCTGTCCTTCAAGGTGACGATGCGGTTGAACACCGGCTTGCCCGGCGTGGAGTCGACACGGTCGGCAACGAAGTAGCCGTGGCGCTCGAACTGGAAGCGCTGGTCCGGCTGGGCCGCGCTCATGCCCGGCTCCAGGTAGGCGGTGACGACTTCCTTGGCGTTCGGGTTCAGCAGCGCGAGGAAGTCCTTGCCGCCGGCGTCCGGGTTGGCGTCGGTGAACAGGCGGTCGTACAGGCGCACTTCGGCTTCCAGCGCGGTGGCGGCGGAAACCCAGTGGATGTTGCCCTTGACCTTGTAGTTGTCCGAGCCCGGCGTGCCCGATTTCGAATCCGGGAAGTAGTTGACGTGCACCGCCACCACTTTGCCGTTCTCGTCCTTGTCGTAGCCGGTGCACTCGGTCACGTAGCCGTGGCGCAGGCGCACGCGGCTGCCCGGCTTGTCGTCGATCGGCGGGTAGTAGCGGAAGTAACCCTTGCTCGGCACTTCCATGAAGTCCTCTTCCTCGATCCACAGCTCGCGCGTGATCGGGAAGGTGCGCACGCCCATTTCCGGGTGGTGCGGGTGGACCGGCGAGGTGCATTCCTCGGTCAGGCCTTCAGGGTAGTTGTCGATGATCAGCTTCAGCGGACGCAGCACGGCGGTGGCGCGCGGCGCCTTCGGGTCCAGGTCCTCGCGGATGCAGCCTTCGAGCGTGCTCATGTCGATCCAGCCGTCGGCCTTGGTCACGCCGATGCGTTCGCAGAACAGCTTGATCGCTTCGGGCGTGTAGCCGCGGCGGCGCAGGCCGACGATGGTCGGCATGCGCGGGTCGTCCCAGCCGTCGACGATGTGCTCTTCCACCAGCTGGCGCAGCTTGCGCTTGCTGGTGACCACGTAGGTCAGGTTCAGGCGCGAGAACTCGTACTGGCGCGGCACCGGCAGCTTGAAGAAGCCGCCTTCGGACAGCGTGGCCAGCAGCCAGTCGTAGAACGGGCGGTGGTCCTGGAACTCCAGCGTGCAGATCGAATGGGTGATGTTCTCCAGCGCGTCCGAGATCGGGTGCGTGTAGTCGTACATCGGGTAGATGCACCAGGCGTCGCCGGTGCGCACGTGGTGGGCGTGGCGGATGCGGTAGATGGCCGGGTCGCGCAGGTTCATGTTCGGCGAGGACATCGCGTCCTCGCTGGTCTTGGCGCGCAGGATGTGCTCGCCGTCGGCGTATTTGCCGGCCTTCATGTCGCGGAAGATCTGCAGCGATTCGGCGGCCGGACGGTCGCGGAACGGCGAGTTCTTGCCCGGCGTGTTGAAATTGCCGCGGTTGGCCGCCATATCATCGGCCGACTGGCTGTCGACGTAGGCGTAGCCTTTTTCGATCAGGTATTCGGCCATCGCGTACAGCTGGTCGAAGTAGTCCGACGCGTAGTGCAGGTGGTGCTCGACGGCGCCGTTGGCGGCCGGGTAGTCGTAGTCAAAGCCCAGCCATTTGACGCTGTCGATGATGGTGTCGACGTATTCCTGCTCTTCCTTGGCCGGGTTGGTGTCGTCGAAGCGCAGGTTGCAGCGGCCCTGGTAGTCGCGCGCCAGGCCGAAGTTCAGGCAGATCGATTTGGCGTGGCCGATGTGCAGGTAGCCGTTCGGCTCCGGCGGGAAGCGGGTGATCACGCTCGGCATGCCTTCGCGGACGTGGGTGCCGGCCGCCAGGTCGGATTCGACGATGGCGCGCAGGAAATTGGAGGTCAGGACGGGCGCTGGGCTGTTTTTGTCGTTGCTCATCTGAAAAGTTGGCTTTGCAAAAGTTCGAGTGAAGGGCATTTTACCGTATCCCCTCTATGACGGCGGCGGAAATGCTGCGTTGCGGCGGCCCGAGGCGGAATCGGGGCGTGCCGCACAGGTATAATTCGTCTTTAATTGTTTCGGCATCACGGCCCGGAGTTTCCAAAATGGAAAATTATTACAACACGCTGGGTATCGCGCCTAACGCCACCGACGACGAGATCAAGAAGGTGTACCGCTCGCTGGCGATGCGCTTCCACCCGGACCGCAACCAGGCGCCCGGCGCGGAGGCGCGCTTCAAGGCCATCACCAAGGCCTATGAAATCCTGTCCGATCCGGTCAAGCGCGAGGAATACAACCAGAGCGTGAACCACCGCATCATCATCGACCCGGAAGCGGAAGCGTACCAGTTGTGGCGTTCGGTGTTCAACCTGCATGGCACCGTGCTGCCACCGGCCTGAGCCGGTCACACATCAGAAAAAGAAAGCAAGCAATGTCTAGAAAAGTACACCCTGAGTTCGCCTATCAATCGCGCGAACTCGAAGGCCAGATCGAGGGCATCCTGGGCGACCCTCCCGACCGCAAGAACTACCAGCGCATGATCGATGCGCTGGTCTCCGAGTACGCCAGCGGCGGCGGCATCGAGGACGTCAACATGCTGGCCTTCGCGCTGGTCGACCACCTGGAGTTCAACAACCCGAAAGGCTTGCTGGCCGAGGCGGAAGACTACGAGTTCGGCGACGCCGGCCGCGTGTTCGCCATGGCCTCGTGCAAGGGCGAGGAGGCGGCGCGCATGTACGCGGCACTGCAGGAGAACCTGCCGGACCTGGCGCGCCAGGCCATCATCACCGCCTTCCTGTACAAGAATCCGCGCAAGTGGGACGACGACGACCAGTCGCTGGACCAGCTGTCGGCCAACGACGACGGCGACGATGTCGAGGACGAAGACCAGGCGACCGACGATTTCGCCCAGATGTTCGACCAGGATGGAGACTGACCATGACCGAGAAAAGTAATCTGCCGGCGTTGAGCAAGCAAGTGACCGAGCTGGTGCTTGCCGGCTCGCTGAGCCACGCCGAACAAGCCTTCGCCGAGGCGGCCGACCAGTTCGGCGACCTGGCGGTGGTCGAAGTGCTCAACAACATTCCGCCGCAGGTGACGGCGCTGCACATGGCCGGCTTCGACGGTGGCAAGATGTCGCTGGCGACGCTGCTGGTGCCGCCCAAGGCCTGGGCCGACAGCCTGGCCTTCTTCGCCGCGACCTGGCCGGACGACCTGATCGAGGACGATCCGGAGCGCATCGCCGAGTCGCTGTTCGCGCACATCCACGGCGTGGTGTTCTCGACCGACGACGAGGAGCGCCGCCACGAGCTGCTGGCGGCCGCCTCGGCCACCGACCACGGCTCGACCGCGTTCGCGATTTTGTTCTCGATGGCGCCGAAGGAAATCCTGGAAGTGGCCGGCGAGATCATCTCCAAGGGCCCGTACCTGACCGGCCAGACCTCGTCCGACAACGACGTGGTTCCGCTGGCGATCGCGCTGGCGCAGGCGTCGGAGGATGGCTGGGACCGCGCGCTGTTCGAGCTGTTCCCGGAGTTCCGCCACAGCGCCGACCTGGCCGACGCCGAGTTCAGCGACGACCCGGACGACGAGCCGACCTTCCTGCAGCGCTCGACCAAGGAACTGCTGTACCGCTTGCGCAAGCAGGTGCCGTCCACGCGCAGCGCCGCCAAGCCCGGCTCGCGCCGCAGCCTGGGCACCGGCATTTTCTCGTGATGGGTGCTTGATACATGCTGCCAGCAATTGTCGTAGAAAATTTACCGCGCCTGACCCGCGCCATCCAGCAACTGGCCACCCATCCCGACGATGACGCCGCCTACGCGCTGGCCGATGAACTGACCGGCATCACCGCGATGGTGGCCGAGAAGTTCACCAACGACCGCACCGCCGACGGCATCCAGAAAGCCATGCAGCTGACGGTGGGCGGCGTGTCGCTGGGGCTGGACCACGCGCTGATGCACGAGGGCGACCTCGCGGCGCTGGACTTCCTGGTCGAGCACGGCGCCGAGCACGCGTTCCAGATCGGCTTCCGGCTGATCAAGGAATTGTCGGCGCTGCCGGAGGATGCGCTGGTCGGCGAGTACGATACCGATCCGGTGTATGCGGCGCGCCGCCTGCGCGACCTGTTCATCGACTTGTGCCAGACCGATCCGAATGAAAACTGGAACGGCCTGGAGCGCTACGAGGTCATGCTCAAGCAGCGCAAGGACGTGCAGGCCGTGGTGCGCCTGGCCGGCTGGCTGCGCCGCCACAACAGCGAAGGCCCGGTCAGCGATACCGACCTCAACGCCGAGGGCGTGATCGCGCTGGCCGTGATCTTCGCCATCGAGGGCGGCGGCCGCGTGGTGGCGCGCACCGGGCAGAAGGAGTTCGAGCGCTTCGTCAAGGCGGTGCGCAAGGCCAAGCCGGACTATGAGGAAGGCTGGGCCGCGCTGGTGGCCAAGGTGCCGGCGCAACATCATCCGGTGCTGCTGGACCGGATCGCCAGCTACCGCAACAGCTGCACGGTGATCCAGAACATCAAGGGCCGCACGGCCATGAAGACGCTGTTCGCGGAGCTGGAGAACTACGCCGGCTCCGAGCTGGACGCGGACTACAACTAAGCGGCTACTGCGCGGCGGCGGCCTCGGTCGCCACCGCGAGGAAGGCCGCCACCAGCGGCGAGATCTCGTCCTTGCGCTGCGCCAGCAGCAGCGTGGTGGTGGCTTCCGGATCGGCCAGCGGGCGGTAGCAGACGCCGCCCATGCGCATGATGCTGAACGAGGCCGGCAGCACCGAGATGCCGCAGCCGGCCGCCACCAGGCCGATGATGGTCGATGCCTCGTTCGCCTCCATCGCGATGGTCGGCATGAAGCCCGCCGCCCGGCACAGCCGGAAAATCTGATGGTAGATCCCGGTGCCGGCCGTCTTCGGATACATCACAAACGGCAGTCCCCGCAGGTCGCCGATGGCGACCGCCTTCTTCTTCGCCAGCGGATGGGCAATCGGCAGCACCAGCGTCAGCGGGTCGTGCCGCAGCACCGTCATGCTCACCGCGTCGGTCACCGCCACTTCCGGCGGGCGCACCAGTCCCAGATCCAGTTCCCGGTTGGCGATGGCCTCGATCTGCGGCACCGTCGACAGTTCGCGCAAGGTCAGCGTCACGCCCGGATAGCGCTGGCGGTAGCGGTTGACCACGGTCGCGAACAGCGGCGTGAGCGGGGTCGAGAAGGTGAAACCCACGCGCAGTTCGCCGGCCTCGCCGCGCTCGGCCCGGCGCGCGGTCTGCACCGCCTGTTCGGACAGCGACAGCACGCGGCGGGCGTCGTCCAGGAACAGCTTGCCCGCCTCCGTCAGGCGCACCCAGCGCTTGCTGCGCTCCAGCAGCTGCGCGCCCACTTCAGCTTCCAGCATCTGGATCTGATGGCTCAGCGGCGGCTGCCCGATGTGCAGGCGTTCGGCCGCGCGCGTGAAACTGAGTTCCTCGGCGACGGCGACAAAGTAGCGCAGGTGGCGGAGTTCCATTATCTTTTTTAAGTATGAGTAACGGCTTAAATATATATTGGACAGTGATTCGGCGCAATCCTAAGATGAAGACATCGTACCTCCCAAGAGATAGTCACCATGTCGTTGAGCGCCGCCGCACTACCTGCCACTCCCGCGCCTTGCCGTAGCGTGCCGCATATCGCCGCCGGCAGCCCCGAATTCAAGCGCAGCAGCCGGGCGCTGTTCTTCGGCGGCTTCTCGGCGTTTGCCTTGTTGTACAGCGTGCAGCCGTTGATGCCGGTGCTGTCGCATGAGTTCGCGCTGAGCGCGGCGCAGAGCAGCATGGTGCTGTCGGTGTCGACCGGGGCGCTGGCGGTGTCGCTGGTGGCGTCGAGCGCGCTGTCGGAGCGCATGGGGCGCAAGCCGCTGATGGTGGCGGCGATGGTGATCTCGGCGCTGCTGACCATCCTGTGTGCCTTCGCGCACAGCTACTCGCAGCTGCTGGTGATGCGCGCCATGCTGGGCGTGGCGCTGGGCGGCATGCCGGCGATCGCCATGGCCTACCTGGGCGAGGAGATGGAGCCGACCTCGCTGGGCTTGTCGATGGGGCTGTACATCAGCGGCAGCGCGTTTGGCGGCATGTCGGGGCGGGTGATCGCGTCGGTGTTGAGCGACCACTTTTCGTGGCGGCTGGCGCTGGCGGCGGTGGGGGTGGCCGGGCTGCTGGCGGCGTGGGAGTTCTGGCGGTCCTTGCCGGCGTCGCGGCATTTCGTGCCGGTGTCCAGCGCGTGGCGCACCTTCCCGGCCGGCTTCAAATTGCATCTGTCCGATGCGGGCTTGCCCTGGCTGTTTTCGCTGTCCTTCCTGCTGATGGGGAGTTTCATCAGCCTGTACAACTACATCGCCTACCGCTTGCTGGCCGCGCCGTTCAACCTGAGCCAGAGCCTGGTGGGGGCGGTGTCCTTCATGTATTTGCTGGGGATTTATGGCTCGGTGTGGGCCGGGCGCCTGGCCGACCGCTACGGCCGCCGCCGCGTGCTGTGGGCGGTGATGACGATCATGATCGCGGGCTTGCTGCTGACCTTGTCCGATTGGATGCCGCTGCTGGTGCTGGGCATGGCGCTGTTCACCTACGGCTTCTTTGCCTCGCATTCGATCGCCAGCAGCTGGGTGGGGCGGCGCGCCAGCAGCAACAAGGCGCTGGCGTCGGCCTTGTACCTGTTCTTCTACTATCTCGGTTCCAGCGTGGTGGGCTCGGCCACCGGCGTCATGTGGGGACGCGGCGGCTGGCCAGGCGTGGTGCTGGTGCTGGGCTGCGCGCTGATGCTGGCGATGCTGGTGGCGCTGCGGCTGCGCAATCTGCCGCCGCTGGGGCAGGCCGAGCGTTAGTCAAGCCGGACAGTTGGTGTAGGACTTCTTGCCGTCCGGGCGGATGTTGATGCAGTAGGTGCCGATGCCGGTGACGATCTTGTAGGTGCGGGTCTTGTTCTCGCCGTCGGGCGTGCTCAGTTCGATGATCTTGGCGCCCTGGTACCACTTCGGCGGCACGGCCTCGTGGGCCGCGTTGATGCCGCGCTCGAGGCGGGCCTGCTTGCTGTCCGGCGGCGGCGCCGGTGCGCGTTCGGGGTAGGCGGCGCGCAATTCCTTGTCTATCTTTCTCACGTCCAGCCTGGCCTGGTTCAGGATGTCGCTGGCGCTTGGCGGACGCGGTGCGGTTGGCGCCGGGGCGAATGGATCGTCGGGCGGGCTGGCTGCCGGCACCGCTGGTACTGGCGGCGTTTCCGGCGGTGTCGCGGGCATGGCCGGGATGTCGGCTGGCTTGGGCGGCGTGATGGCTTTCGGCGCTGCCGCGTTGGGCTGCGGCGCCGGCCTGAGCGCCGGCTTGGGCAGGCTGATGATGCTTGGCTGCGTGATCGGCAGCAGCCATTGCATTGCCTGTCGCGGCGCATGTGGCGTGTCGGCTGGATGCTGGCGCTGCATGAAGGCGTAGATGATCGCTACGTGCAGCAGTCCTGTGATGAGCAATCCCGGCAGGTGGCGTGGTCGATGTTTGATCATGCCGGGAGAATAACTTGCAATCTGGATATTTGTTGGTTTTGTCACAAGTCCTTACAAAGGCTGTAAGTTTGCCGGCGGCGGCGCGACCAAGGTGCATCATTCATCGCCCTGGAGTCATCGTGAAGCATCTCATCCTGAGCCTGGCCGCCGCGGCTGCGCTGAACATTCCGCCGGCGTTGGCTGCGGGCTGCAGCGCGCAGAGTCCGGCCTATCGCATCGCCTTGCTGGAGCTGTACACCTCGGAGGGATGCAGCAGTTGTCCGCCGGCGGATCATTACGTCAGTGGCTTGCGCGCCGATGGCATCACGGCGCAGCAGGCGGTGGTGCTGTCCGAGCATGTCGACTACTGGAACTACATCGGCTGGAAGGATCCCTTTTCCAGCAAGACCTTCACCGACCGCCAGCGCTGGCTGAGCGACCTGGCCGGCTCGCGCACGATCTACACGCCGGAGATTTTTGTCGGCGGCAAGGAGCAGCGCGGCTGGCCGCGTGGCGTGGCCGATGCGGTCAAGCGCGCCAATGGCCTGGCGGCGCAGGCTGATATCGGCATCGCGCTGGATGCGGCTGGCGCTGGCGGGCTGGCGGTCAGCGTGACGGCCAGGTCGGCGCGTGAAGGCAGGTTGTTCGTCGCCTTGGTTGAGAGCGGCGTGGCGAGTCATGTGAAGGCGGGCGAGAACAGCGGGCGTCTGCTGCGCCATGACTTCGTGGTGCGCGAGTGGCTGGCGCCGGTGCCGCTGGTGTCGGGCGGCGCGGTGGTCAGCAGGACGCTGGCCTTGCCTGCCGGCGCGGCGGCAAGCAAGCTGGGCATCAGCGCCTTCGTGCAGACCGACAAGGGCGAGGTGTTGCAGGCGCTGGCGCTGCCCGTTTGCGGCGGCTAAATGTGACGGCGCGCTGATCTGCATCAGCGCGTCTTGGGTTTGCGTGCGCGCCGCTGAAACTGGCGGCGGCCTCCACGGTCGAATCTGCACTGGCACACCTGTGCCTGACCAACGGAGGAGGGCTACATCATGCTGCACGAGAACGATATCGAGCATCGGTTTCATTTATTGGAGCAAGCGATAGGGCAGGCTTCGCAAGCCTGTTCGGCCGAGCGCAATGTTCCCGGCGAACTGCGCGACAGCGTCCAGCGTCTGGACCGGCATTCGGACACGGCGAAGGAGGTGCTGCTGTCGCAGGACCAGCCGCGCATCCACAAGCTGATGCACGACATGGAGCGGCTGTCAGAGCGGGCTCGGCAGGTATGCATCAACGTCCCGCATCTGTCCGCACACATGCGCGGCGCGGTGAGCTATATGCATGGACAGCTCATGGAACTTAAACGGGATTTGCGTATCAGTTAGTAGATACAAGGAGGCAGGCCGCCGTCGTGGCGGCCTGAAGTTTAAAAGACTGAGTCCTTCGGTATCACATGCCTGAACGTCGGCTCGATGTTTTTGGCGTGCAGGTGGTGGATGATGTCTTCCAGCGTCGCGTCCTTCAACAGCAGGCCGGCCGGGCTGGCGTGTGGTGCGGGTGCTGCCGCTTTGTGCGGGCGTTCCTTGCCTTGCGGCGGATGCATGATGGCGATCGCTTGCGTGAATTGCTTGTCGCTGATGCTTTGCAGCCCTTCCAAAAACGCTGCTTGCGCGGTGTAGGGTGGCATCATCTCCAACCCAATCTCGTCGGCGAATGACGCGCCCATGCCCGGATTGATGAACGCGGCCCACGTATTGCTGGCCACATGCAGACAAGGCGGCAACTCGGCCGTGGTGCTGGTCAAGGTGTCCGGCCGCAGGCCGATCTCTTCGTTCGGAATATCGGGGAAGTAGCTCCTGCGCAGCAGGTGCAGGAAGTGCTGCGCCTGGTTCAGCGGCACCGGCGTCTCCAGCGACAGCCACAGCGAATAACCCGCGCCGCCGCTGATGCTGACCGCCGGCGCAGGCAGACCCAGCTGATCCTGCAGCGCGTTTGCCACGCCGCACAGACGGTCCCAGTGTTGCAGCGCCGGCGCGTCGCCCATGCGGTTGAAGTCGATGATCAGCGCGCGCACCAGGCCGTTGTCCGACACCAGGTTCATGGCGATGGTCTTTTCGCCGCTCAGGTGCTGCGTCAGGATGTCCGCCGTCAGCGCGCCGGCAGGGAAGCACTCCTGGTCGATGAGCAGGTACAGCCGTTTCAGTTCCGCGATCAGCTTGTCCATCACAGCACCCCCTGTGCGCGCAGCGCGGCGATGTCCTCGTCGCTTTGGCCCAGCAGGCCGCGCAGGATTTCGTCGGTGTGCTGGCCCAGCAGCGGCGGGGCCACCGCGTTGTCGGTCGGCGTCAGCGACATCTTCATCGGGCTGCGCACCAGCTTCGTGCTGCCGGCGGTCGGGTGCGGCACCTCCATCACCAGCTCGCGCGCCAGCACCTGCGGATTCTTGTAGACGTCGTCGAGGTTGTTGATCGGGCCGCACGGCACGCCCACCGCTTCCAGCTTCTCGATCCAGAAATCGCGCGGCTGCGCCAGCACCATGGCCGCCAGGATCGGCACCAGTTCGTCGCGGTGCTTCACGCGCAGCGGGTTGGTGGCGTAGCGCTCGTGCGTGGCGAGGTCGGCGCGGCCGCCCACTTCGACAAATTTCTGGTACTGGCCGTCGTTGCCGGTGGCGACGATGATGTAGCCGTCGGCGCACTGGAAGGTCTGGTACGGCACGATGTTCGGATGCGCGTTGCCCCAGCGCTTGGGCGGCTTGCCGCTGTTGAGGTAGTTGCTGCCCATGTTGGCCAGCATCGCCACCTGCACGTCCAGCAGCGCCATGTCGATGTACTGGCCTTCGCCGCTGCGGTCGCGGTGGGTCAGCGCGGCCAGGATGGCGATGGTGGCGTACATGCCGGTCATCAGGTCGGTCAGCGCCACGCCGGCTTTCTGCGGGCCGCCGCCGGGCAGGTCGTCGCGCTCGCCGGTGACGGACATCAGGCCGCCCATGCCCTGGATCAGGAAGTCGTAGCCGGCGCGGTGCGCGTACGGGCCGTCCTGGCCGAAGCCGGTCACCGAGCAGTAGACCAGGTCGGGCTTGATGGCCTTCAGCGATTCATAGTCGAGGCCGTAGCGCTTGAGCTGGCCCACCTTGAAGTTTTCCAGCACCACGTCGCAATGGCTGGCCAGCTCGCGGATCAGGGCCTGGCCGTCGGCGCTGGCGATGTCGATCGTGACCGAGCGCTTGCCGCGGTTGGCGGCCAGGTAGTAGGCCGCCTCGGTGGTGTCGTGGCCGGCGGCGTCCTTGGCGTACGGCGGGCCCCAGGCGCGGGTGTCGTCGCCGCTGCCGGGACGTTCGATCTTGATGACGTCGGCGCCGAGGTCGGCCAGATTCTGCGAGCACCACGGTCCCGCCAACACGCGGCTCAGGTCGAGGACGCGGATATGGCCTAGCGCTTTTGGAGCTGTCATGATGTGTATAACCTTTTGAGTAATCCGATCAGGCCGCTAGTGTAGTGGCTCGGTCGGCGCTTGCACATAATTTTTTTGCAAGGTGGCGGCCAGTTCGCGCGCGGCCTGCCAGCGCAATTGCGGTGATGGGTAGTCGGGCTTGCTGCGGCGGGGCGAGACGCTGCCCCTGAACATCTTCTTGAAGTAGCCCGCCAGTTGCGCCGCCGGCCAGCCGGCGCGCCACGCCAGCAACATGCCTTCGCGGTCAGCTTCGACTTCCTGCTCGTAGTTGGTGGGCGCCAGCTGGTCCATCAGGCCGCTGTCGTTGTCGACCGCGTGTTCCAGCTCCAGGAAGGGACGGCCGGCCCAGCGCGGGTCCAGCCGCAGCGCCTGCTGGTATTCCTTCAGGTTGTGACGCAGGGCGGCGTGTTCGATTTCGTGCGCCAGCAGCATGGCCAGTTCGGCGTCGTTCAGTTCCAGCCGCTGCACGTAGGCCAGGCTGACCAGGATTTTGCCGCCGGCCATGCAGTCGGCGTTCTGGTCGGGAGTGTTGGTGGTGTGGACTTCCCAGGCCCAGTCCGCCGTCTCCGGGTAGTCGCGCCGGGCGCGGGCGATCAGCGTGGCGGCGATGGCGTTGACGCGGGCGGTGAAGCGGGCGTCGCCGTCGAGCACGTGGTCGTTCAGGCGCGCGGCGTAGACTTCGGCGGCGCGGGCGATGACCATCTGCTGCGTCAGGGCGGCGGCGTCCTGCGCGGCGGCGGGGACGGGCGCGCAGGCCAACAGCACGAGCAACGCACGCAACAGCGCGCGGCCGGCCCGGCCCCGCCTATTTGACACGGTCCGCATTCGTGGTAGTGTTGACATCGTTTCCATAACAGCTTTCGAGGCATCCACCATGTGGCCCTACCCAAAAATCGTTGCACACCGCGGCGGCGGCACGCTGGCGCCGGAAAACACCATCGCCGGCCTGCGCGCCGGCCTGGCCTACGGCTTCCACGCGGTCGAGTTCGACGTCATGCTGTCGCGCGACGGCATCGGCATGGTGATGCACGATCCAGAGTTCGGCCGCACGGTGGCGGGGCAGGGCAGCGTGGCCGCGACCGACGCCATCGATTTGTCCGGCATGGACGCGGGCAGCTGGTTCGGGCCGCAATTCCGCGACGAGCCGGTGCCATTCTTCACCCAGTTCATCGATTATTGCAAGCAGCAGCGTATCTGGATGAACGTAGAAATCAAGCCGGCCGACGGTTTCGAGCGCGAAACCGGCAGCTGGGTTGCAAAAATCACACGCGAGAATTATGCAGCCGAGATCGCCGCCGGCGACCCGGCCGCCGTGCCCTTGCTGTCCTCGTTCAGCTTCGAGGCGCTGGCCGCCGCCCGCGACGCGGCGCCCGAGCTGCCGCGCGGCTATTTGCTGGACACCATTCCCGCCGACTGGCAGGCGCAGGCGCGCGAACTGGGCGCCGTGGCCATCCACACCAACCAGAAGCACCTGACGCGCGAGCTGGCGGCGCAGGTCAAGGCGGCCGGCTACGGGCTGTTTTGCTACACCGTCAACGATCCCGAGCGGGGCAGGGAGATCCTGTCCTGGGGCGTGGACGGGTTCTGCACCGACCGCATCGATTTGATCGGGCCCACTTTCGCCTGAGGCCCTGCGGGCCGCGTGGTCATATATAATCAACCCTTTGCATCTGCCAGCTACCACTGCTTACGACATGAAATCATCTGAAATCCGCGACAAATTCCTCAAGTTTTTTGAATCCAAGGGTCATTCGATTGTCCGTTCCAGCTCCCTGGTGCCTGGCAACGACCCGACCCTGCTGCTGACCAACAGCGGCATGGTGCAGTTCAAGGACGTGTTCACCGGCACCGACAGCCGCCCGTACACCCGCGCCACCTCCGTGCAGCGCTGCGTGCGCGCCGGCGGCAAGCACAACGACCTGGAAAACGTCGGCTACACCGCGCGCCACCACACCTTCTTCGAAATGCTGGGCAACTTCAGCTTCGGTGATTACTTCAAGCGCGACGCCATCAGCTTCGCGTGGGAACTGCTGACCAAGGTCTACGGCCTGCCGGTCGAGAAGCTGACCGTGACCGTCTACCAGGAAGACGACGAAGCCTACGACATCTGGGCCAAGGAAATCGGCGTGCCGACCGAGCGCATCATCCGCATCGGCGACAACAAAGGCGCGCGCTACGCATCGGACAACTTCTGGCAAATGGCCGACACCGGCCCATGCGGCCCGTGCACCGAGATCTTCTACGACCACGGCGCCGACATTCCAGGCGGCCCGCCAGGCTCGCCCGACGAAGACGGCGACCGCTTCATCGAAATCTGGAACCTGGTGTTCATGCAGTTCAACCGCGACGAAGCGGGCGTGATGCACAAGCTGCCGAAGCCGTGCGTCGACACCGGCATGGGCATGGAGCGCCTGGCCGCCGTGCTGCAGCACGTGCACTCGAACTACGAGATCGACCTGTTCCAGCACCTGATCAAGGCCGCCGCGCGCGAAACCGGCGCCACCGACCTGGAAAACAAATCGCTGCGCGTGATCGCCGACCACATCCGCGCCGCCGCGTTCATGATCGTTGACGGCGTGATCCCGGGCAGCGAAGGCCGCGCCTACGTCCTGCGCCGCATCATCCGCCGCGCGCTGCGCCACGGCCACAAGCTGGGCCAGACCAAGCCGTTCTTCTACAAGCTGGTGGCCGACCTGGCGATCGAGATGGGCGCCGCCTATCCCGAGCTGGAAGAAGCCAAGGACCGCGTGGCCCAGATGCTGAAGGCCGAGGAAGAGCGCTTCGGCGAGACGCTGGAGACCGGCATGAAGGTGCTGGAAGCCCAGCTGGCCAAGGACGGCAAGGGCATCGACGGCGCCACCGCCTTCACGCTGTACGAAACCTACGGCTTCCCGCCGGACCTGACCGCCGACATCTGCCGCGAACGCAATATCGAGTTCGATCAGGCCGGCTACGACGCCGCGCTGAAGGAAAGCCAGGAGCTGTCGCGCAAGGGCGGCAAGACCACCAAGGATGCCAAGGTCGAGTACTCGGGCGAGAAAAACAAATTCGTCGGCTACGACAACCTGACCCACAGCAGCAAGGTCGTGGCGTTGTACGCGGCCGGCACGCCGGTGCAGGAACTGAAGGCTGGCCAGGCCGGCATCGTGGTGCTGGACACCACGCCGTTCTACGCCGAATCCGGCGGCCAGGTGGGCGACCAGGGCGTGATCAGCTCGGGCGCGGCGCGGTTCAGCGTCAGCGACACGCTGAAGATCCAGGCCGACGTGTTCGGCCACCACGGTGTGCTGGACTCCGGTTCGCTGAAAGTGGGCGACGCGGTCAGCGCCAACGTGGACGAAGCCAAGCGCGCGCGCACCATCCGCAACCACTCGGCCACCCACCTGATGCACAAGGCCTTGCGTGAAGTGCTGGGCTCGCACGTGGCGCAGAAGGGCTCGCTGGTCGATCCCGACAAGACCCGTTTCGACTTCAGCCACAACGCGCCGCTGACGGCCGAGCAGATCGCCGAAGTGGAAGCCAAGGTCAACAAAGAGATCCTGGAAAACCAGGCGACCAAGGCGCAGCACATGTCCTTCGACGACGCGGTCAAGCACGGCGCGATGGCGCTGTTCGGCGAGAAGTACGGCGACGAAGTGCGCGTGCTGGACATCGGCTCGTCGAAAGAGCTGTGCGGCGGCGTGCACGTGCACCGCACCGGCGACATCGGCCTGTTCAAGATCACCGGTGAAGGCGGCGTCGCAGCGGGCATCCGCCGCGTCGAGGCCGTGACGGGCGAGGGTGCGCTGGCGCTGGTGCAATCGATGAACCGCCGCCTGCTGGACGCGTCGGCCGCGCTGAAGTCGACGCCGGAAGAACTGACCGCGCGTATCGGCCAGGTGCAGGACCACGTCAAGGCGCTGGAGAAGGAACTGGCCGCGCTGAAATCGAAACTGGCTTCGGGCCAGGGCGACGAGCTGGCCACGCAGGCGGTGGACGTCAATGGCGTCAAGGTGCTGGCGGCGGTGCTGGAAGGCGCCGACGTGGCGCGCCTGCGCGAAACCATGGACAAGCTGAAGGACAAGCTGAAGACCGCCGCCATCGTGCTGGCCAGCGTGGCCGACGGCAAAGTCAGCCTGATCGCGGGCGTGACGGCGGACGCGACGTCCAAGGTCAAGGCGGGCGAGCTGGTGAACTTCGTCGCACAACAAGTGGGCGGAAAAGGCGGCGGACGCCCCGATATGGCGCAGGCCGGCGGCACCGATCCGAGCGGTTTGCCAGCGGCGCTGGCGGCAGTTCCGGCATGGGTGGGCGAACGCGCTTAAGTTGCCAGAAACCCTTGTAATGCAGTAGCTATGCGGCCTGCGTGTCTCACGCAGGCCGTTGTCGTCTGGAGAAGGCTGTTGTATACTTGCCAGTTCCCGTTGCAAACTTGCAACGCACTACGAACTATTTTGGTGCAGCGCGTCATGCGATCCGTTTTGGAGTAGTATGACGTCAGTCCTAACAAAACATGCGGGTTCTTGATGAGCGACACGATACTTGAAAACGAAATCATGGAATTCCATAAAGAACTCGACGCGCGCGGCCTGAACTGCCCGCTGCCGATTCTCAAGGCCAAGAAAGCCTTGTCCGAGTTGCAAAGTGGTGAAGTCCTGCGCATCATGGCAACCGACCCGGGTTCCGTGCGCGATTTCCAGGCATTCGCCAAACAGACCGGCAACGCCCTGTTGTCGCACGTCCAGATCGGCCGCGAATTCGTGTTTTTGATGCGGCGCAAATAATCCCCCTGCGTCTTTTTCCTAGAAACATCGTCTAACAGATTTATTTTTTAGACGATTTCTACTAGCTAAAAAACGCACGATCGTGCTTTATTTTCTTGTGCGCGCTGAATTTCTCATATAATCTAGCCCACATAATTTAGTCCCGAACTCTTACTTTTTCCAAAGGCATAGCTATGAAAGTCTTGGTACCCGTCAAACGCGTGGTCGACTATAACGTCAAGGTGCGCGTCAAGTCCGACGGCACGGGCGTTGATATTGCCAACGTCAAAATGTCGATGAACCCATTCGATGAGATCGCGCTGGAAGAAGCGATGCGCCTCAAAGAAGCCGGCAAAGTGACCGAAGTGGTTGCCGTATCGTGCGGCGTGACTCAGTGCCAGGAAACCCTGCGCACCGGCATGGCCATCGGCGCCGACCGTGGCATCCTGGTGGAGACCGCCGTTGAACTGGAACCGCTGGCCGTGGCCAAGCTGCTCAAGGCACTGGCCGAGAAAGAGCAGCCACAACTGATCATCCTGGGCAAGCAGGCCATCGACGACGACTCCAACCAGACCGGCCAGATGCTGGCTGCGCTGCTGGGCTGGCCGCAAGCGACGTTCGCGTCGAAAGTGGTGCTGGAAGACGGCAAAGTCACCGTGACCCGCGAAGTGGACGGCGGCCTGGAAACCCTGGCGCTGACCCTGCCTGCCATCGTCACCACCGACCTGCGCCTGAACGAGCCGCGCTATGTGACGCTGCCGAACATCATGAAGGCCAAGAAAAAACCGCTGGATGTGACCAAGCCAGAAGACCTGGGCGTCGATGTGACCCCGCGTCTGAAAACCCTGAAAGTCGTCGAGCCTGCCAAGCGCTCGGCCGGCATCAAGGTCCCGGACGTCGCCACCCTGGTCGCGAAACTGCGCACCGAAGCCAAAGTCATCTAAAGAATTTAATTCCTGTTCCGGGCGAAGCCCGGATCAGGAATAATCAAAGGAAAAATCATGGTCGCATTAGTTATTGCAGAACACGACAACGCTAGCCTGAAAGGCAGCACCCTCCACACCGTGACCGCCGCAGCCCAATGCGGTGGCGACGTGCACGTCCTGGTCGCTGGCTCGAACGCCGGCGCCGCCGCCGCAGCCGCCGCGCAAATCGCCGGCGTGTCGAAAGTGATCGTCGCCGACGCTCCTTACTTCGCCGACGGCCTGGCCGAGAACATCGCCGAGCAAGTGCTGGCGCTGGCCGGTTCGTACAGCCACATCCTGGCGCCAGCCACCGCCTACGGCAAGAACATCCTGCCACGCGTGGCCGCCAAGCTGGACGTGGCGCAGATCTCGGAAATCACCAAGGTCGATTCCCCGGACACCTTCGAGCGTCCTATCTACGCCGGCAACGCGATCGCCTACGTGCAATCGTCGGACAAGGTCAAGGTCATCACCGTGCGCTCGACCGGCTTCGACGCCGCTGCCGCCACCGGTGGTTCCGCTGCGACCGAGACCGTCGCCGCTGTTGCCGATCTGGGCAAGTCGGCCTTCGTCGGCCGCGAGCTGGCCAAGTCGGACCGTCCTGAACTGACCGCCGCCAAGATCATCGTTTCCGGCGGCCGCGGCATGGGCTCGGGCGAAGCGTTCAAGATCCTGGAACCGCTGGCGGACAAGTTGAACGCCGCCATGGGCGCATCGCGCGCAGCGGTCGACGCCGGCTACGTGCCGAACGACTGGCAGGTTGGCCAGACCGGCAAGATCGTCGCGCCGTCGCTGTACATCGCGGTCGGCATCTCCGGCGCGATCCAGCATTTGGCCGGCATGAAGGATTCCAAAGTGATCGTCGCGGTCAACAAGGATCCCGAGGCGCCGATCTTCTCCGTTGCCGACTACGGCATCGTGGGCGATCTGTTTGAAATCGTGCCGCAACTGGTTGCAGAACTGGGCTAATTCACCCGTTATGAACACAGGGCCACGCTGATCCGGATGACCGGATTGCCGTGGCCTTTTTCTTGGAGACATAAGATGCCGTATCAAGCACCCCTGAAAGACATGCTGTTCGTGATGAACGAACTGGCCGACCTGGCCGGCGTCAACGCGCTGCCGGGCAATGAGGACGCGACCCCGGACACGGCCGAAGCCGTGCTGGAAGAAAACGCCAAGTTCGTCGCCAACGTGGTGGCGCCGCTGAACAATCCGAGCGACAAAGAGCCGAGCTGGTGGCACGACGGCCAGGTCACCACCTCCAAGGGCTTCAAGGAAGCCTTCAAGGCCTTTGCCGAGGCTGGCTGGCAGGGCGTGCAGCATCCGGTGGAATTCGGCGGCCAGGGCCTGCCCAAGCTGCTGGCGACGCCATGCATCGAGATGCTCAACGCCGGCAGCATCTCGTTCGCGCTGTGCCCGCTGTTGTCGGATGGCGCGATCGAGGCGCTGCTGACCGCAGGCAGCGACGAGCAGAAAGCCATCTACCTGGAGAACCTGGTGTCGGGCAAATGGACCGGCACCATGAACCTGACCGAGCCGCAAGCCGGCTCCGACCTGGCCGCCGTGCGCACCCGCGCCGTGCCGCAGGGCGACGGCACCTACAAGGTGTTCGGCACCAAGATCTTCATCACCTACGGCGAGCACGACTTCACCGAGAACATCGTGCACCTGGTGCTGGCACGCACGCCGGACGCGCCTGCCGGCGTGAAGGGGATTTCGCTGTTCATCGTGCCGAAGTTCCTGGTCAACGCCGACGGCTCGCTGGGGGCGCGCAACGACGCGCATTGCGTGTCGATCGAGCACAAGCTCGGCATCAAGGCCAGCCCGACCGCCGTGCTGCAATTCGGCGATCATGGCGGCGCCATCGGCACGCTGGTGGGTGAAGAGAACCGTGGCCTGGAATACATGTTCATCATGATGAACGCGGCCCGCTTCGGCGTCGGCATGCAGGGCATCGGCCTGGCAGAGCGCGCTTACCAGAAGGCCGTGGCCTTCGCCAAGGACCGCGTGCAGTCGCGCGACCTGGCCGGTTCGGCGGGTCCTGTGTCGATCATCCATCATCCGGACGTGCGCCGCATGCTGATGTCGATGCGTTCGCAGACGGAGGCGGCGCGCGCGCTGGCCTACGTCGGCGCCGGCCTCAGCGACGTGGCGCACAGCCACGCCGATGCCGAAGTGCGCAAGGCCAACCTGGCGGTGTACGAGTATCTGGTACCGGTGATCAAGGGCTGGTCGACCGAGATGTCGCAGGACGTCACGCGCGACGGCGTGCAGGTGCACGGCGGCATGGGCTTCATCGAAGAGACCGGCGCGGCGCAGCACTATCGCGATGCGAAGATCCTGACGATCTACGAAGGCACGACCGCGATCCAGGCCAACGACCTGGTCGGCCGCAAGACCGTTCGTGATGGCGGCGCGGTGGCGAAGAGCATCATCGCCCAGGTACGCGCGACCGAGGCGCAACTGGCCGGCGTGGACAGCGCTGATTTCAAAGCCATCCTGGCGCAGCTGTCGTCCGGCAGCAAGGACCTGGAAGCGGTGGTGGACTTTGTGGTGGCCAACGTCAAGAGCGACATCAAGGGCGTGTTTGCCGGCAGCGTGCTGTACCTGAAGTTGGCCGGCCTGGTGCTGGGCGGCTGGCAGATGGCGCGCGCGGCGCTGGTGGCGCAGCGGAAGCTGGACGCCAACGAAGGCGACGCCAGCTTCTACAAGGCCAAGATCGCCACCGCGCGCTTCTTCGCCGACCACATCCTGTCGCAAGCCTCGAGCCTGCGCACCGCCATCATCGACGGCAGCGCCGGCGTGCTGGCCTTGAGCGAAGACCAGTTCTAAACCCGTCTTAAAACACTGGGGTCAAGTCTGACATTCGGACACGAGCCCTGCCGTAGGCGCCTGCTTACGGTAGGGCTCGTGTCCGAATGTCAGACTTGACCCCATTTTCGACCGGCGCGCAGGTCGATCTGCGCTGGGTCGGCAGCGATGACGAGATGATCGCCGCTGTGCGCGCGCTCGCACTGCCGGAGGGTGACGGCTACGCCTGGTGCGCCGGCGAGGCGTCGGCGATGGCGGCGGTGCGGCAGGAGCTGGTCGGCGTGAAGGGCCTGGGCAAGCACCAGATCCGCGCCGCCGCCTACTGGAAACGCGGCGGCAGCAACTTCCACGCCACACTAGACGACTAAGGCCTTCCAAGCTTGCGGCATGTCGATGCGGCATGCGGCCGGTTCGCTAAGCTGGCTGAATGAAGGTGCGCGCCGTAATTAAAATGCTGGTGCAAGACGGTTGGGATATAGTGAATATCCAGGGAAGCCATCGTCAATTCAAGCATCCCGTCAAAGCGGGTCGGGTTACGGTTCCCGGCAAGCCGAGTGACGATCTGGCGCCCGGTACGCTCAACAGTATTCTCAAGCAGGCAGGGTTGAAAAAATGAGTACCGTTCGTTACGCCATCGTTATTGAAAAGGCCGATGGAAATTATTCGGCTTATGTGCCGGACTTGCCAGGCTGCGTGGCCACCGGCGCTACTGTGGCCGAAGCGGAGTCCTCGCTCAGGGAAGCCATCGTTTTCCACCTCGATGGCATGCGCGAGGATGGTCTGCCCATCCCCGCGCCGGCCAGCATGGTCGCTTATGTGGACATCGCGGCCTGATTCGGGTTCATCACGTCGATGATGGCCTGGTAGACGCGCACCGGTTCTTCGGCGATGCGGTTGAGCACGTACAGGAAGTGTTCGTCGCCGAACACGGCGTACTCGCGGGTGGGGAAGCCGCGCGCGTGCAGTTCGGCGATCTGCTCGGTGCCCAGGCCGATCAGCGATTCGAATTCGAACCAGCGCGGGTCGATGCGCTCTTCCAAAATCAGCGCGCTGAGGTCTTGCTGGATGCCGCGGTCGTGCGTGGCGATCGAACACTTGTGGCCGCTCAGCAGCAGCTCGCGCGCGTGGCGGCGGTAGGCCTCGGCCAGTTCCGGGCTGTTGCGGTGATATGAAATCTCTTCCGATTCGAGGAAGGCGCCTTTCACCAGGCGGATGCGGCCGGGGAGCTTCATTAGCGACGGCAGGTCCTGGTCGGTGCGGTGGCGCTTGGCCGGCACGGTGATGCCGACGTTGTGCAAGCCGTCTTCCTTGTGCAGCCGCGCGTAGATGGCGTAGATGTCGTCGGCGCGGTCGGCCGCTTCCATCGAGATCATCACTTCGCGGTTGATCTCGGCGGCGGCCAGCGCGATGCGGCGGGCGTTGCGGTAGCCCAGTTCCTGGTCCACCGTCAGGCCCACGTGCGACAGGTCGAACGACACCGAGCAGTTCAGGTTGCGCTGGCCGATGGCGCGGGTCAGTTCCATGAACACTTCCGTCTCCGCCATCGCGAAGCCTTCGTCGCGCACGCTCTCGCCCATGTACTCGGCCGAGGCCGCATGGCCCTGGGCGATGATGTGCTCGACCCGCTGCAAGGCTTCGGCCACGGTGCGCCCGGCCACGTAGCGTTGCGACACCTTGTGCATGTACGGCCGCAGCAAAGGGTCGTTGCAGAATCTTTCCTTGGCGCGCTCGTCGAGCGCCAGTGCGCGCAGGGTGGTGGCGGCCTGGTCTACCAGCGGCTGCCATTGAACGGGGAAGGCGGGTGGATGCACGAAATCTCCAGTGATAAAAAAACAGCCCGGAGGCTGTTTCGATGTGGGCCTAGTTGCGGACCAGGTTGCCGTTGTCGTTGCGGACCCGGTCGCCGCTGAGCATGCGCGGGTCGTGGTCGAAGTTGAAGCTGGCCTGCTTGCCGTCCTCGTATTGCACGTGCACGGTCCACTGTTTGGTGGACTTGGCGTTCTCTTCGATCTTCTTGCCGGCGTAGGCGCCGCCGGCCGCGCCGGCCACCGTGGCGAGCTCGCGGCCGTGACCGCTGCCGACCTGGTTGCCCAGCAGGGCGCCGGCCACGCCGCCGGCGATCAGGCCCAGCGCGCTGCCTTCGCCGGCCTTGTCGGTGACCACGACCGAGGTGACCTTGCCGCATTCCATGCAGCTGCCGGGCTTGGCCGGGCTGGCTTTGAGCTGGGCCTTGGCCAGCGCCATCGATTTGTCGTATTCGGTCTTGGCGTCGCGCGTGCATTGCATGCGCGCGGCCGATTCGCTTTCCTCCGAACACAGCTTCTTGTCTTCCGCGTAGCGCGTGGCGATGCGCTTGGATTCCGCGTTGAATTGCTCTTTGGGTGTTTGCGCCTGGGCGGTGGTGGCCAGGCCGGCCAGGGCCAGCGCCATCAGAATAGAACGGTTCATGCTTTTTCTCCTTATGTTAACCGTAGGAACCACCAGTGTACAACAAGTCAAACAGGCGGGAAATCGTGGCGATCAGGCTGCCGGCGCCCACCATCATGCAGGCCACCAGCACCACGGCCAGCGGCCAGTGGGTGTCCGATTGCTTGCCGGAGCCGGGGTTGAAGCGGGCGTCCCATTTTTCGTCGGACATCAGGCCCAGCACCAGCGCCTCGAGGAAGCCGGCCAGGCCGGAGACCATGATGGGCAGCAGCTTGTAGAAGCCGTCGGCGTCCGGCCAGGCGGCCGAGACGGCGGCTGCGGCCGGCAGGGCGGCCAGGTGCAGCCACAGCCAGGGGTCGCGGGCGCCGCGCAGGTACAGGCGCTGCAGGCCGAGGCCGCCCACCAGGAAGGCGAGCAGGGTGGCGAAGGTCTTGTTTTTGTGGGGAGTGTGGTGCAAAACAGTCATGTTTGTTCAGCAGTGGCCGGAAAACATGCAGTATCGGTCATAATACGGCCCCCGGCGGACCTTTTTTATGGTCGGGGCTCTTGCCCCGCACGCCGGATCGGGGGATAATCTTCGATTACCCCAACATTGCCCGATTATTTCATTAACGCTTGCTGCTTCGCGGCAAAGCGCGCTATAATTTGCGGCTTTTTCCGTCCTAGCACACTTTTTGGAAATATTATGGTCGTTATTCGTTTAGCTCGTGGAGGCGCCAAGAAGCGTCCGTTCTTCAACATCGTTGCAACCGACTCGCGCAATCGCCGCGATGGCCGTTTCATCGAGCGCATCGGTTTCTACAACCCGATGGCATCCGGTGGTGAAGTCGCTCTGCGCATCACCGCTGACCGTCTGGCTCACTGGCAATCGGTTGGCGCACAACTGTCGCCTACCGTGGCTCGCCTGGTCGCTTCGAACAAAGCTGCCTAAGTCTGGTTGCTGGTTTGACCGATAAGAATGCATCCGGGGTGCAAGTCCCCGACGATCTGGCACAGGTAGGCTTTGTCTTCGGTGCCTACGGCGTCGCTGGCTGGGTGAGGATCCGTCCTTTCTCGGAAGATGCGGATGCACTCCTCGCGGTGAAAACCTGGTGGATCGACAAGCCTGGCTTGCACGATGTCGATGTCAAGCAGTGCAAACTGCATGGCGGCGACGTGGTGGCACAGCTGGTGGGAGTGACCGACCGGAACGTCGCAGAAGCGCTCAAGGGCGCCGCTGTCTCGATTCCGCGCAGTCGTTTCCCGGCCTTGTCCGACGATGAGTTTTACTGGGCCGAGTTGATCGGTCTGGATGTAGAGAATTTGCAAGGTGAGCACCTCGGTACGGTGACTGACATGATGAGCAATGGTCCGCAGTCGATCTTGCGCATACAGCCAGCCGCGACGCCGGATGCTGATCCCGAGGTTGCGGCGCAGGAGCGCCTGATTCCATTTGTGGACGCGTTTATCATCAAGGTAGACAAGGCCGCCAAGAAGATCACTGTCGACTGGGGCCTTGATTATTAAAGAACATAAGGGCGGCCCGCCATGCAATTCGATGTCGTGACCCTGTTCCCTGAAATGTTCGCCGCACTGACGCAGTCGGGTGTCACCCGGCGCGCGTTTGAACAGAATAAATGTGGCTTGTCGTTGTGGAATCCGCGTGATTTCACGACGGACAATCACCGCACCGTGGATGACCGCCCGTATGGCGGCGGCCCCGGCATGGTGATGCTGGCCAAACCCCTGGAAGCGACGCTCAACGCGGCGAAGCAGCGCCAGACCGATGCCGGTCTGCCCGCGCCCCGCGTGGTGTTCATGTCGCCCCAGGGCAAGCAGTTGACGCACGAGCGCGTGATGCAGCTCAAGCAGGAACCCGGCCTGGTGATCCTGTGCGGCCGCTACGAGGCGGTGGACCAGCGTTTGCTGGACCGCTGCGTCGACGAGGAAATCAGCCTGGGCGATTTCGTGCTGTCCGGCGGCGAGCTGCCGGCGATGGCCTTGATGGATGCCGTGATCCGCCAGATTCCCGGCGTGCTGAACACGGATGCGTCGGCGGTCGAGGACAGCTTCGTCAACGGCCTGCTGGATTCGCCGCACTACACGCGGCCGGAAACGTATGAGGGTGTGGGCGTGCCGCCGGTGCTGATGGGTGGCAACCACGCCGAGATCGAGAAATGGCGCCGTCAGCGCATGCTGGAGGCGACCGCGCGCAAGCGCCCGGATTTGCTGGTCAAGGCGCGTGAGGCGGGGCTGCTCACCAAGCTTGATGAAAAGTTTTTGGCAGGTTTGTAAACCTGTTGTTGTAGCTAGCGGGCATGTCGCCCGCGTGTTTTAACCCCATCCTCTACTGGGCATCGAGCTTAGTCTCATAGCGCGCCAGCATGATGGTTTATGGAGTCATAAAAATGAATCTGATTCAACAACTCGAGCAAGAAGAAATCGCTCGCCTGGGCAAAAGCATCCCTGACTTTGCACCTGGCGATACCGTGATCGTCAACGTTAACGTAGTCGAAGGCACCCGCAAGCGCGCCCAGGCTTACGAAGGCGTGGTCATCTCCCGTCGCAACCGTGGCCTGAACTCGAACTTCATCGTTCGCAAGATCTCGTCCGGCGAAGGCGTCGAGCGTACCTTCCAGCTGTACTCCCCGCTGATCGCTTCGATCGAAGTGAAACGCCGCGGTGACGTACGTCGCGCTAAACTGTACTACCTGCGTGATCGTTCCGGTAAATCGGCACGTATCAAGGAAAAACTGCCAAACCGTCGCCCAGTGGCGAAAGCAACCGCTGCTTAATAGCCGCGTTTGTGTTTGGATAGAAGGGGCGCCATCGGTGCCCCTTTTTTACATTCGTGGAGGTAGCGTTTGGCCAAGCCCTTGTTCGACCCCCAGCAATTACCGATTGACGCCATCGCGGGCGAACCCGCCGTGTCGCCGGAGCGCCTGACGTCCCAGTGGCTGCGCGGGCGCTTCACGGCGCCGCCGTTGTGGACGCCCGAGGGCGCCGAGGAATCGCTGGGCAGCCTGTCGCAGCGGCCGACGCCGACGCCGGCCTCGGTACTGATCCCGCTGGTGCCGCGCGAGAGCGGCCTGACCATCCTGCTGACCCAGCGCACCGACCACCTGACCGACCACGCCGGCCAGATCAGCTTTCCCGGCGGCCGCGCCGAGGATTACGACAGCGACGCGGTCGACACCGCGCTGCGGGAGTCGGAGGAGGAGATCGGGCTGGCGCGCCGCCATGTGGACGTGCTGGGCACCTTGCCGCGCTACCTGACCGGCACCGGCTATTGCGTGACGCCGGTGGTGGGGCTGGTGGCGCCGCCGTTCGAGCTGACCGCCGATCCGTCCGAGGTGGCGGAAATCTTCGAGGTGCCGCTGGCCTTCCTGATGGATGGACTGAACCACCAGCGCCTGTCGGTGCAGCTGCCGGGCGGGCGGCGCAGCTTTTACGCGATGCCGTACGGCGACTATTACATCTGGGGCGCGACGGCCGGCATGCTGCGCAACCTGTTCCATTTCTTGCGCGCATAGTCACACTACGCTATCGTAGCGGGCATCAAGGCATTGCCGACTCAAAGGATTCTTAATGACATTTCTTTCCATTCTATGCGCGCTGCTGATCGAGCAAATGAAGCCGCTGCGCGCAGACAATCCGATCTACGCTGAAATCAAGCGCCTGGCGTTGCGGATGGAGATCTGGTTCAACGCCGGCGATTCGACCCACGGCCGCATGGGCTGGTTCCTGATGATGGCCATGCTGATGGTGCCGACCGCGCTGATCTACTGGGTGCTCAAGCACTACAACTGGTTCCTGGCGGCCTTCGCCTGGAACGTGCTGATCGTCTACCTGACGCTGGGCTTCCGCCACTACAGCCACTATTTCACCTCGATCCAGCTGGCGCTCAACGCCGGCGACGACGCCACCGCGCGCGCGCTGCTGGCCGAGTGGACCAAGCAGGACACGGTGGGCATGGAGGCGTCCGAGATCGCCCGCCTGGCCGTCGAGAAGTCGCTGATCACCACGCACCGCAATGTGTTCGGGGTGTTCTTCTGGTTCCTGATGCCGCTGGGCCCGGCCTGCGCGGTGATGTACCGCGTGGCCGAGCACCTGGCGCGCGCCTGGAACGAGCCCGAGCACATGCGCAACGAGGCCTTCGGCCAGTTTGCCGCGCGCGCCTTCTACTGGATCGACTGGATCCCGGTGCGCCTGACCGCCGTGGCGTTCGCCGTGGTGGGCAACTTCGAGGACGCGATCTACGCCTGGCGCAACTTCGCCCACCGCTGGGCGGACGAGGCGATCGGCATCATCCTGTCGGCCGGCGGCGGCGCCATGGGCGTGCGCCTGGGCACGCCGGCTGAGAACGCGGCCAAGCTGTTGCCGGCCGATGCCGCCACGGTGGACCTGGGCGACGAGGAGCCGGACATGCTGCCGGGCGAGGAGCCGAGCGTGCGTGCGCTGCAGAGCACGGTGGGCCTGGTGTGGCGCGCGCTGCTGCTGTGGATGATGTTGTTATTGCTGCTGTCGGGCGCGGTGTGGCTCGGAGCGACGCCATAACTCGGCGCAATCGCAGGTACAATAGCGGCATTGCTGTGGTGCGGAAAGATGATCTTTCTGCACCAAAGTGGTTAATCGCGCTGAAAACCGGATAGGAATCAATGACTTACGTATTCAGGTCTTCTATAAGATATAATACGTAAGATTCTTACAGAATGATATCCGCCCGAGCGACCAGTCGGGATTATTCACGCATTCTTGTTACCAACAAGTATCTACTCCTAAGCAGCCGCCCATGGCAGAGTCAGCCCTCAAACCGTCAGAACAGCTGGATTCGTTCTTCATCCTTGGCCGCACCAGCAATGGCCGGCAGTTCCGTCCCAGCGACTGGGCCGAGCGCCTGTGCGGGGTGATGTCCTGCTTCAAGCCGGAAGGTTACGGCGGCGGCCGCGACTCCCACCTGCAGTTTTCGCCCTACGTGACGCCGACCGTGATCGACGGCGTCAAGTCGGTGGTGGTGAACGGCAAGCTGCGCCAGCTCGAACCGCTGGCCTACCACTTCGTCATCTCCTTCGCCAAGGACAACGACCTGCAAATGGTCGACGCCTGCATCCTGCCTGAAAAGGCCTGATTCCCGTCATTTAAAATTCGCTTAAACGCCTACCCACGAGGGCGGGGGAGGGCGTATGCTGCCTGTTCTTCAGTTTTTTTCACGAGAGACCATGCACAACAGCCGCTTGAAACACGCCGCCGCCGCCAGCTTGATGCTGTGCGGCCTATCCTTTGTCGCCACCGGCAGCGCGTGGGCGCAGGCCTTGCCGGCCGGCGTGGTCAAGGGACCGTCGGTCGAGGGCATCAGCGAGTACCGGCTGCCGAACGGCCTGAAGGTGCTGCTGTTCCCGGACGCCTCCAAGCCCACCGTGACGGTCAACGTCACCTACCTGGTCGGCTCGCGGCACGAGAACTACGGCGAGACCGGCATGGCGCACCTGCTGGAACACATGATGTTCAAGGGCGCGCCGAAGAACCGCAGCATCCCGCAGGAATTCGCCAACCGCGGCATGGAGTTCAACGGCACCACCTCCTACGACCGCACCAACTACTACGAGGTGTTCCAGGCCAGCCAGGACAACCTGAAATGGGCGCTGGACATGGAGGCCGACCGCATGGTGCACTCCTTCATCGCCCGCAAGGACCTCGATTCCGAGATGACGGTGGTGCGCAACGAGTATGAGAGCGGGGAGAACGATCCGTTCTCGGTGCTGCTCAAGCGCATGCAGAGCGTGGCGTATGACTGGCACTCGTATGGCCGCTCCACCATCGGCAACCGCAGCGACATCGAGAACGTGCGCATCGAGAACCTGCAGGCCTTCTACCGCACCTACTACCAGCCGGACAACGCGGTGCTGCTGGTGGCGGGCAAATTCGATCCGGCGCAGACGCTGGCCTGGATCGGCAAATCGTTCGGCGTGATCCCGAAACCCAAGCGCAGCCTGCCGCCGTTCTGGACGGTCGAGCCGACGCAGGACGGGGAGCGCAGCTTCGTGGTGCGGCGCAAGGGCGACATGCAGGTGATCGCGCTGGGCTACAAGATTCCATCGGCCTTGCAGCAGGATAGCGACGCGCTCAGTTTCATGTCCGAGATCCTGGGCGACACGCCGACCGGCCGCCTGCACAAGGTACTGGTGGAGAGCGGCAAGGCGGCGCAGGTGTTCAGCTTTGGCCAGACCGGCTATGCGCCGGGCCTGCAGATCATCGGCGCGGTGGTGAAGGCGGGCCAGCCGCTGGAACCGGTGCGCGATGCGCTGATCGCGACGGTGGAGGGCTTCGCCAGCACGCCGCCGACGGCCGAGGAGATGGAGCGCGCGCGGCGCAATTTCGCCAACGGCATCGAGAAGTCGCTCAACGATCCGCAGCGGGTGGGCGTGAGCCTGTCGGAGGAGATCGCGCTGGGCGACTGGCGCCTGCTGTTCGAGGGCCGCGACAAGCTGCCGACCATCACGCCGGAGCAGGTGGCGGCTGCGGCGGGGCGCTACCTGAAGCGCGACAACCGCGTGGTGGGCAGCTTCGTGCCGGAGGATGCGCCGCAGCGCGCGGAGATCCCGGCCGCGCCTTCGGTGGCGCAGGTGATGAAGGATTTCAAGGGCAAGGACAGTGTGCTGACGTCCGAGGTGTTCGATCCGAGCCAGGCCAACATCAACGCGCGCACCGAGATCAAGACCATCGGCGGATTGAAGGTCGCGCTGCTGAGCAAGAAGAACCGCGGCGAGGCGGTGTCGGTCGACCTGCAGCTGCATTGGGGCGACGAGAAGAACCTGTTCAACACGGCCATCGTGTCGAACGCCGCCAACGAGATGCTGATGCGCGGCACCAGCAAGTACACGCGCGAGCAGTTGGCCGACGCCTTCGCCAAGCTGAAGATCTCCGGCAGCCTGTATCGCTTCGACACCACCGGTCCGAACCTGGACGCGGCGCTGCGGCTGGTGGCGCATGTGCTGAAGGAGGCCAGCTTCCCGGCGTCGGAGTTCGAGCAGTTGCGCCAGCAATGGCTGGTGGCGATCGAGGCGTCGCGCAACGAGCCGCAGGCGCTGGCGCGCACGGAGGTGGACCTGTATTTCAACCACTATCCGAAGGGCGACGTGCGCGCGCCGATGTCTGTTGACGAGCAGCTGGCGGCGGTGAAGGCGCTCAAGCTGGAGGACGTGGTCGCGTTCCATCGCGACTACTACGGCGCCAATCACGGCGAGCTGGCGATCGTCGGCGATTTCGACAAGGCGGCGATCGGCAAGACCATCGCCGACAGCTTCTCAGGTTGGGATAGCAAAGTCGCCTACGCGCCGGTCACGTCGACCAACGAGGACAGGGCGCCGCTGCACAAGACCATCAACGCGCCGGACAAGGAGAACGGCTTCTACACCGCGCGCATGAACCTGGACCTGAACGTCAACGATCCGGATTATCCGCTGCTGGACCTGGCCAACTATATCTTCGGCGAGGGCGGTTTGAAATCGCGGCTGATGGACCGTATCCGCCAGAAGGATGGCTTGTCGTACGGCGGCGGCTCCGGCCTGCAGCCCGGCGAGATCGACCGCGCCGGCAGCTTCGGCATCGATGCCATCGCCGCGCCGCAGAACCTGCAAAAGCTGGAGGCGGCGATCCGCCAGGAGCTGGAGCGCGCGGTGAAGGGCGGCTTCACTGCGGCAGAACTGGCGGGCGCCAAATCCGGCCTGTTGCAGCAGCGGGTGCAGAACCGGTCGAAGGACAGTGTGCTGGCCGCCGGCTGGACGCGCAACCTGTACATGAACCGCACCTACAGCTGGAGCAAGGAGTACGAGGACAAGCTGAAGGCGGCCACGCTGGAGCAGGTCAACGCCGCCTTCCGCAAGGCGATCGATCCGGCCAAGCTGACGGTGGTGATGGCGGGCGACGAGGCCAAGGCGAAAGGCGCCGGACGCTAGCCGCGTAGCGGGAGGGCCGAACGGCTTGCCATCCGGGCTGTGCGGATATCGCGGCCCGGCGGCTGGCCGAACACGCGGCTGTACTCGCGCGTGAATTGCTGGACGCTTTCGTAGCCCACTGCGAATGCCGCGTTGGCGATCGTCGCGCCATCGGCCAGCATTGTTCGCCTCGCTTCAATAAGCCGCAACTGCTTCTGGAATTGAAGCGGTGACAGCGATGTCGCCGAACGGAAATGGGCATGGAAGGCCGACATGCTCATCCCGGCCGCGTCGGCCAGTTGTTCCATGCGCAGCGGTGTCCTGAAACTGGAACGTATCATCTCCACGGCCCGCGCGATACGTCCCGCGTGGCCGTCGTTCACACCCAGCGCGCGGACCGCTCCGCCATGCTGTCCGCACAGCAGCCAGTAGTGCAATTCGCGTACCAGCTGATCGCGCAGCACCGGCAGCGCGGCCGGGCGATCCAGCAGGCGCAGCAAGCGGTTCGCCGTGTCGGCCACCTCCACCTCGGTCGGATCGACACGGACAGGCATGCCCGCCATGAAAGGGGCGGTTCCAATGTCGTCAAGCAGGGCGCTGATCACGACAGGATTGAGTTCGACCACGATGGAGTAATACGGTTTGTCGAGCGACGCTTTGGTGATTTGACTGACGGTGGGCACGTCGGCCGTGATCAACAGCGATTCGGCCGCGCCAAAATCGAAGGTGCGCGCCCCTGTGCTGACCCGCTTGCCGCCTTGAAGTACCAGGGCGACCAAGGGTTTCGAGATGGCGTATTGCAGCGGCGTGGGGGCGTTTTCACGAAGGACGACCAGCCCTGGAATGGGCGTTCGGGCAACCCCGTCGGCGTCCACATGGGCGTTCGCATAACGACGCGCAACTTCCAATAGTGTCGTGTCCATGCTTGCAGCTTAGCGAAGGCAGCACCGCTTGGCAATAGCGCGGAAGGCCGATGCCAGCACGCACCGGTCCGTGATTGGAGGAATAGGCAAAAGATACGTCCGATCGCGCAACATGTCTTGCTTGTGCGGCGCCATGATGGGCATCTCCTGATACTCAACATGAAAGGATTTACCGATGTCCACTATTTCACTTGTAACCGGTGCCAGCCGCGGCCTGGGCCGCAATACCGCCATCAGTATCGCAGCCCGGGGCGGGGATGTGATCGTGACTTATCGCTCGGGCGCGAGCGAAGCAAAGGCGGTCGTCGCCGAAATCGAAGCGCTGGGCCGCAAGGCGGTCGCGGTTCAGCTGGACGTCACGGATATCGCGTCGTTTGCGCGCTTTGCCGAACAGGTGGGCGCTGCGCTGCGCTCGATCTGGGGACGAAACAATTTCGATCACCTGGTCAATAATGCGGGGCAGGGCGACATGGCAAGCATTGCCGATACCACGGAAGCGCAGTTCGACGCGCTGTTCGATACGCACGTCAAGGGTGTTTTCTTCCTGACCCAGGCATTGCTGCCCTTGCTTGCCGATGGCGGACGCATCGTCAATTTTTCGTCGGGCTTGACCCGCGTGTCGTTCGCAGGCTTCTCCGCTTACTCCGCGGCGAAGGGCGCGGTTGAGATCCTGACCTTGTATATGGCCAAGGAATTCGCCAGTCGCGGCATCACGGCGAACACCGTGGCGCCAGGCGCGATCGAGACGGATTTCCTGGGTGGCGCGGTGCGCGATATGCCCGACCTCAACCAGCAATTCGCGGGGATGACCGCGCTCGGGCGGGTCGGCGTGCCCGATGATATCGGCCCGATGGTGGCGAGCTTGCTCGGCCAGGACAACCGCTGGGTGACCGGCCAGCGGATCGAGGTATCGGGCGGCCAGACCATCTAACTGTTCGGACTGGCAAGGCTAATGGATGTCGTCCAGCTGGTCGTGCGCGCGGCGGTAGCGCGGCAAGCGGCGCTCCAGCGTGTTCTGCGACTGGTGGTTCGCGTGTTCGACCAGCGTCAGCGCAGTGCTCAATGCGGCGCTCATCGCTTTGGCCGCGGCGGCCATCGCCTCCGCCGGCGTCATGGGCGCCTTGGCTGCCAGTTGGTTCTGGCGGGCGCGCAACTGGGCGGCCTTGGTCCAGTTCTTTTCGCCAGGGAAGCGTATCCAGAGTTCCAGCCAGGCATTGCGGGCGTCGCCGCAGGTTTGTTGTACCATCTGATTCGGCGAGACTGCTTCGCCTCGGAAGATGAGGTCGTCGCCGATCACGTCGGCGCCCTGCCAGGTGTCGCCGCTGTGCACGCGCAGGCGCGTGCCGTCGGGCAGGAACAGCTGCTTCCATTGATAGCCGCGCACCGGGGCCGCGTCTTCGCGGCTCTTCGCTATCCATAGTTTGATGGCGCCGGCGAGGGCTTCGGCGGGTGTCAGCGGGCTGCCGCTCTGGCGCAGGAAATCGCAGAGCTCGTCATACGCGGCGGGAGGGACCTGGGGGGACGTTTTTTGAGACCTTGGGGTATTCATTACTGATTCTCCTGTCTGGTTTTTGCTGTCGCCTTCTATTTCTCTCTGTTGGACCAGCGCCAAAAAAAAGAGTTCGGAAATGACGGAAATAGAGCAAACCAGAGAGCCAATTCAGTGAGGTCTGTCCAAGGGCCGTGCAGATAGGCCCCCACCCTGTATTCTGTTGGAAATTTTGGAGGTGTCGTGATTCGACTGATGATAGAGGGACGGGTGCAAGG
Organism: Duganella vulcania; assembly: GCF_009857655.1. NCBI lineage: Bacteria > Pseudomonadati > Pseudomonadota > Betaproteobacteria > Burkholderiales > Oxalobacteraceae > Duganella > Duganella vulcania. Next base: position 23,496 of record NZ_WWCX01000025.1, on the reverse strand, counting down.
TGTCGGGTATCGCGCTTCGTTTGCCGGGCAGGCGAAGGCGCTGGGCTTGGCCGGCTGGGTGCGCAACCGGCGCGATGGTTCGGTGGAGGCGGCGGTGGAGGGCGAGGCGAAAGCCGTGGAGGCCATCATCGCCTGGGCGAGGCGCGGGCCGCCGGCCGCCACGGTATCGAATGTCGCCGTCGAGGAGACGATGGAGCGGGCTGCGCCTGACGGCGGCTTCAAGATTTTGCCGACGCTGTAGGCCGGCCGCGCGGCGCTATTCGCTGGCCGCCAGCACGGCTTTCAGGATGTTTTCGGAGCGCAGTTGGCCGTAGCCTTTGCCGTAGGCGCTGGAGGTGACGACGACCACCGACCGCAGCGCGGGAACGATATAAATCTTGTTGCCGCCGTTGCCGGATGCGAAGTACACGGGGATCTGGCGTCCGCCGACGGACTGGGTTTTGGCGTACCAGAAATAGCCATAGTGATCGGCGTAGCGGTCCCCTGAGCCGATGTCCACATGCGGGGCCAGCATGGCTTCGATCCATGCGGCGCTGAGCACTCGGCGGCCCTGGTAGACGCCTTTGTCCAACACCATCTGGCCTATCGCGCCCAGGTCGCGCGTGCGCATCGACAGGTTGCCTTGTCCCTTGACGTGGCCTGCGGCGTCGCGCCCCCAGCGCCAGTTTGCTATGCCGAGTGGAGCGAACAGGTTCACGCGCGCGAATTGTTCGAGGTCCGTGCCGGTCGCCTGTTCGACGGTCAGGCCGGCGAGGTAGGCGGTCATCGAGTTGTAGCGGTATTGTGTGCCCGGCGTGGTCTTCATCGGCGTGGCCAAGGTGAAGGCAACGGGATCGGCCGCTTCGTCCATCTTGTCTTCATTGCCGGACGAGGCGGGGTCGTCGTCGAACGCGTCCAATCCCGAGCGCATGGTCAGCACGTTATCGAGCGTCACCCCGGCGAAGGCCGCTTGGCCGGCGGCCTTCCAGTATTGGGATACCTTGTCGGTCGCGGCGCCGATCTTGCGCTGGTCGACCGCCGCGCCCACCAGCAGCGCCGTGATGCTCTTGCCCGCCGAGCGGACATCGTGCAGGGTGTCGGCGGTCTCGCCGTTGTAATAGCGCTCGGCGACGATGGCGCCGTTGCGCATCACCAGGATGCTGCGCAGGTCCGGGTGTTCGTCGTGGTCCCATGCCGCCAGCACGTTCGCGGGCAGCTGCTGCGCCGCCGCGCCGGACAGGATGGTGGCCAGTACCAGCAAGGCGCCCAGTTGCTTATTCAGGTTCATCGACTGCTCCAGTGGCTGGGCGCGGGCGGGCGTTGTGCAATACGCCCTGCTTGTGCGCGGGGATGTGGGCCGACGGGTCTTGCGCCGGATCGAACACGTAATGCTGGAAGATCGCGCCCCATGCTGCGCGCAGTTCGGGCGGCTGGTGCTTCATGCTTTGCAGCGTGGCGACCAGCGCCTCGAAGGTGGTGCCGGCGTCCGGCGCCGGCTGCTCGTTCTTCCACCAGTAGTTGACCATCATGTTCAGGATGCCGTTCGATTGCACGTGGTGCCACCACAGCGGCGGGATGAACAGCGCGTCGCCCGGCAGCAGGTCGGCCACCAGCGCCGCCTCCATCGCCTGCTCGAAGCGCGGATGCAGCGCGTAATCCGGATCGCGGAAGTCGACCATGCTGATGGGCGTCGGCGTGGGCGCGAAATCCAGCGGGCCGATATACAGGTTGCCGACCTGCCCGGGCGGGAACAGCGTGAAGCGCCGCTCGCCGCTGACCACGCAGGCCAGGTTGTACGATTCGTCGAAGTGCGCCGGCGTGGTGATGGTGTTGCCCAGCCAGAGGCGCGGCCGCACCGACGGCGGCAGCGCCGGCGCCACGTTGTGCGCCGCGAACCCTGGCAGGCAGTCGTCGACCAGCGCGCTCTGAATCGCCACCGACGGCGGCGCCTCGAACTGCGAGTAGCGCGCCAGCTGCTCGATCACCTTCGATACCGGCACTTTGTTGCGCGCGAAGTTGAAGCCCTCCATGCCCGGCTTGTAGAACAGCCGCCCGCGCTGGTCCGGCGGCGTCATCACCGCATCCACCTCATGGCCGCTGTCGAACTCCATCAGGTACTGGCACAGCGCTTCCGGCGCCTGGCGCGCCTTGTGCACGGCCGGCCAGTGGCGCACGAAGCCGCGCAGGATGGCGGGACGGTAGCCGCAGGCGATCTCGCTGTGGAAGCATGCCGGGTCGAGGTCCAGGTATTCGGTGATCGGGTTCATGATTTGTATGATCGCATAAAAAAAACCGCCAGGGCCGGGAGCGGCCGTGGCGGGAACAGACTACACAATGAAACGGTTACGAATTAATACTTGATGTGCAGGCCAGCGTAGTACTGCGCGCCGTTGGCGTAGAAGCGCGCCGGCTGGTCCTTGTTGTAGATGTAGTTCTTCAGGATCGGGTTGTTCAGGTTCTGGCCACTGAGCGTCAGCACGATGTTCTTGCTGATGTTGTAGTTGAACGAGGCCGACACGGTGCCGGTGGCGTCCTGGTACAGCGGCGTGCCGCGGTCCTGGGCGGCCAGGAAGGCCGAACGCCATGCGTAGCTCAGGCGGACGTTGAACTTGTCGTTTTCGTAGTACACGCCGGCGTTGGCCGTGGTCTTCGAAGCGCCCAGCATGTCGCACGGATCGCCGGAGGTCGAGGTCTGCATCGCCGGGCAGGCACCGAAGTTCAGGTGCGAGTCGGCGAAGGTGGCGTTGGCGTCGAAGCCGTAGCCCATGCCCACCGGTACCTGCGCCGCCAGTTCCAGACCCTTGACCTTGGCGCCGACGTTGATCGGCGAGGTGATGCTGTAGGTCGCGAACACGGGCTTCTTCTGCTCCTGCGAGGCGCGGGTGTCGATGAAGGTACCGGTGCTGGTGCCGTAGCCGACGTAGTCGTGCAGGTCCATGAAGAACACGCCGGCCGACAGCAGGGCGCGCGGTGCGAAGTACCATTGCAGGCTGGCGTCCAGGTTGTTCGACTTGACCGGTTTGAGCGCCGAGTTGCCGCCGTTGCCGGTGTGGGTCTCGTCGGTCAGGATCACGGCGCCGCCCAGCGCGCCGTAGTCAGGACGGGTCATGGTGCGCGACAGGCCGACGCGGGCCACCAGGTCCGAGCGCAGGTCGAACTTCAGGTTCAGGCTAGGCAGCGGGATGGTGCTGTTGTTGTCGATCGCGGTCTTCTTGACGAAGCCGCCCCATGGATACGCTGGCAGCGTTTCGCCGGCCGGCTGGTTAGGCAGGATCTGGTAGCCGTTCGAGGTGCCCTCGGTGCGCACGATGCGCAGGCCGACGTTGCCGTTCCAGCCGTCGCCTTCCATCTCGGCCTGGGCATAGATCGCCTTGGTGTTTTCCTTCAGGTCGAACATGTCCTGGTAGTAGGTGCGCGAGACGTCGCGGTTGGAGTGCAGGTCGCCCCAGGCGTTCAGGATCGCCGGGTCCAGCAGCCAGACGTTTTTGGGGAAGTCGCCGCCCAGGTCCTTGCCGAAGTTGCCGGGATAGGTGGTGCCGTTCCAGGCCGGGTTGGTGGTGTTGCCGCCGACGTCGGTGTTGGACCAGTTCGGGCCCTGCGCCACTTCGAAGTTGGAGCGGGTGTGGTGCGTGCCGCGCACGCCGAACTTGATCTCGCGGAACACGCCGTTGTCGAGCGCGAAGGCGGCGTCGATCTGGCCGTAGGTTTCCTTGTCGTCGGTGGTGGCCGGCGAGACGCCGAACACCCAGTCCAGCGGCGTGCCGGTGAACTTGGAGACGTCGATGTTGGGGAACTTGACGTTGGCCGGGCTGCCCAGGCCATTCAACTGATAGCTGGCGCCGGAGTTGTTGACGTCGCCCTCGAACACGCCCTGGCTAGGCGTGACGCCCTTGCCCTTGGTGCCGCCGGCCTTGGCGGTGAACACCAGCTTGTCGGTGGCGCGCCATTTGCCGTCCAGGTCGAAGAACTCGGTCTGGGCGTAGGCGCCTTCGCGGACGATGTCGTCGACGATGCCGTAGCGCAGCGGCTTGGCGGCCGTGCCCTTGTTGGCGAACGAGGCCGACACCAGCGTGCCGTTGCGCACCACGTAGCCCGGATCAGGCGCCACGCCCGAACCCAGCATGCCCGAGCCGTTCATGTCGGTCATGTAGTTGGTGTTGTAGTTGGACGCGTCCATCTTCGAACGGAAGTAGGTGGCCTCCAGGCTCAGGTCGCGGCTGGGCTTGAACTGCAGGTCGATCAGGCCGCCCTTGCGCTTGCGCTCCTGCTGGAACAGCGAGGAGCCGATCAGGCGCGGGAACCAGACGTTGGCCAGGTCCGGATTGGTCTTGACGGCGGCGTTGGTTGGCGCCACCTGGGTCCACTGCAGCAGCTCCTGGCCGTCGCGGCGCAGGCTGCGTTTTTCCGAGAAGCCCTGCACCATCAGGCCCAGCGTGCCGGCCTCGTTCTTCCAGTTGAACAGCGCGCTCACCTGCGGATCGGTTTTCTCCGGCAGCGTGGCGTACACCGCCTGCACCGTGGCCTCCATCGAGATCGGCTGCTTGAAGTCCAGCGGATGGCGGGTGCGGATGTCGATCGAGCCGCTCGAGCCGCCTTCGATCTGGTCGGCGGTCGGGGCCTTGTAGACCACCACCTGGCCGACGATCTCGGACGGCAGCAGCGAGTACGAGGCCGAACGGCCGACCGCGCCGCCCACCTGGTCCAGCACGAACCAGTCGCCCGACGACACGGCGTGGCCGTTGATCAGGGTCTGGGTCAGCGAGGGGGCGGTGCCGCGCATCGAGACGCGGTCGTTTTCATCGAAGCCGCCCGAGCCGGCGCCCGAGGTGGAGATGTTCACGCCCGGCACGCGCTGCAGCGAGTCGGCGACGTTCTTGTCCGGCATCTTGCCGACGTCTTCGGCGGTGATCACGTCGACGTTGCTCGACGCGTTGCGCTTGACCGACAGCGATTGCTGCAGCGAGCCGCGGATGCCGCTGACGACGACAACCTCCGGCTCCTTGTCGGCCGCGGCCTGTTGCGCCTGGGCGTTCATCGCGACGCTCAGTGTCAGGATGGCCGCAGCCGTCGCGATAGGCGTCAGCTTGGACATTTTGGTGTTATTTGAATTGTGATACATGTACCCTCCCGTTGATGAAGGCTCCGCCGAGCCAACTGATTGTTGATGTGTAATTCTTTTTTACTTCTTACCAAACCACCTACAAAACCAATCCAACGCCAATATACCCGTCTTTTAATACCAGATCACTACCACTTTAAAATTCTTTTTTGTTATGTTGTATGCGGCATACACAACGTGGCCTGGAAGGCAATTGAATACCGGCCATGTGGTGGTATGGCGGCCGCCCGTGCCGCGCTACAACAGCCTAGAAGCCAGCATTCATGCGGGTTTGCGGCTGGTGGCGGAAAATATTCGCCACGCGCGCCACGCGCGGTGGCAGCACGCTGGTCTTTTTTTGGTATTATCGATTGACAACGACAAAACAGGATGGCCACTTCGTCATGAGCAGCGATTCCACCACCGCACTGGTACACATCCGGGCGCACCTCAGTGAGACCAGTAACCTGCCGCTGTACCAGCGCCTGCAGCGGGCGCTGCGCTCGGCCATCGAGCAGCATCTGCTCAAGCCGGAGGACGCGCTGCCGGCCGAGCGCCAACTGGCGGCCGACCTGGCGATCTCGCGCATCACGGTGCGCAAGGCCATCGACGGCCTGGTGGGCGAGGGCGTGCTGGTGCGCCGGCCCGGCTCGGGCAACTTCATCAACACCCGCATCGAGAAGAACTTCGCCAAGCTGACCTCGTTCTCCGAGGACATGCGGGCGCGCGGGCGCACGCCGCGCAGCGTGTGGCTCAAGCGCTCGGAGGGCACGGTCACGCCGGACGAGGCGATGCGGCTGCGGCTCAGCCCCGGCGCGGCGGTGTACCGCTTCCACCGCATGCGCTACGCCGACGACGTGCCGATGTGCCTGGAGTACGCGACCATCGTGGCGTCCTGCCTGCCGTCGCTGGAGGCGGTCGACGTGTCGATGTACGACGCGCTGGAGCGGGCCGGCAACCGGCCGGTGCGCGCGTTGCAGCGCTTGTCCGCGCTGCTGCTCAACGCCGAGCAGGCCGCGCTGCTGCAGGCCAAGGAGGGCGACGCCGGCCTGGCGGTCGAGCGCCTGGGCTTTCTGCGCGACGGCCGCGCGGTGGAGTTCTGCCGCTCCTACTTCCGCGGCGACATGTACGACTTCGTGGCGGAACTGAACGCCGGCTAACCTTGCAAGGATCTATGAACACCCATCGCCTGAAACGCTGGACCCTGGCTGCCGCACTGGCCGCTGCGCTGCCCGCCGGCGCCATCGCCGGCGCCACCACCGCCGGCGGCGCGCCGGAAATCGTCGGCTACTACCCCGGCTGGAAATCGGACGCCTTCCCCGTCACCGCCGCCAACGTCGATGCCGGCCGGCTGACGATGGCCTTGTACGCCTTCCTCGACGTCTGCTGGAACGGCAAGCATGGCAACCCTGAGCCCTCGGTCAACGACGTGGCGCCGTGCCAGGACGCGGCCGGCGAGGCGCAAGCGGCCAACGGCGCGCTGGTGTTCCGCGACGCCGCCAGGGATGGCGCCAACCTGCGCGCACTGGTGGCGATGAAGCGGCAGCATCCGAACTTCAAGGTGGTGGTGTCGGTGGGCGGGTGGGACTGGTCGAACCAGTTCTCCAACGTGGCCGACAGCGCCGAGGCGCGCGCCAGCTTCGTCGCCTCGTCGGTCAAGCTGATGCGCCGCTTCGGCCTGGACGGCGTCGACATCGACTGGGAATACCCGACCGAGGCCGGCGTGCCTTGCGTGGCGGGCGCGGTGTGCGCGCGGCCGGCCGACAAGCGCAACTTCATCACGCTGGCGCGCGAACTGCGCGTGGCCTTCGACGTGGCGGGTAAGCAGGACCGCAAGCATTACAGCATCACCATCGCCGCCGGCGGCAACGCCAACTACGTCAACGACGGCGCCGCGGGCGGCGGCTGGATCGCGGAGCTGGCGCAAAGCCTGGACTGGATCAACATCATGGCCTACGACTACCACATGCCGTGGGAGAAGCGTAGCGGCCACCACGCCGCGCTGCTTGCCGACCCCGCCGACCCGGTGACGGCCGACGGCTTCTACGCGGCGGGATCGGTGCAGCGCTACCTGCGGGCTGGCGTGGCGGCGCAGCAGCTGGTGATGGGCGTGCCGTTCTACGGCTACGGATGGAAGGGCTGCGCGCCCGGCGCGGCTGGCGACGGCCAGTACCAGGACTGTGCCGGCGGCGCCGGCGGCGGCGTGGATGGCGGCCATGCGTACGGCTTCGGCCAGCTGCTCAAGCTGGGCTACCTGACGGCGGGCCACGAGGGCGGCCAGGGCTTCAAGCGCCACTGGAACGGCGCGGCCAGGGCGCCGTACCTGTACCGCGCGGCGGACGGCATATGGATCACGTACGAGGATCCGGCCTCGCTCAAGGAGAAGGCCCGCTACGTCAAGGCGCAGGGCCTGCGCGGCGCGATGTTCTGGGAGCTGAGCGCCGACGGCGGCCAGCAGATGCTGCGCGCCCTGTCGGCGGCGATGCGCAAATAAAAAAACCGGCGCGAGGCCGGTTTTCGTTGGATTACTTGGCTTCCGCCTGTGGCGCCGGCGGGTTCTGGAACATGATCCAGTAGCGCGCCAGGTCGCCGCGGCCGTCGTTGCCGGTGATGGTCTCGAGCAGCTTGACCGATTCGTCCTTCTTGCCGGCGATGGCCAGCGCGTAGCCCAGGCGCAGCTTGGCGTCCTCGGGATTCTTGGCCACGCCCTTGGCGATACCCTGTTTCATCAGCTCGATGCCCTTGTCCTTCTGGCCCAGGGTCACATAGTTGTAGCCCAGGTTGACCAGGCCGACACCGTCCTTGGACTTCTGCGCGGACTCGATGCCCTTGTCGATGTTCTTGGCATCGTCGGCGGCGCCCTTGTTGGCGCTGTCGCGGATCTTTTGCAGCGCGGCCTTGTTCTTGTCGGCCGGGATGGCGCCGGGGTAGCCCTTGTCCATGGCGATCTTCGCTTCGGTGAAGAAGCCGCCCAGCACCGCCAGCTCGGCGATTTCGGCGTAGTCCTCAGGCTCCATCTTCGATGGCGCGGCCAGCGCCTTCAGGCGGGCGATGTCCAGGTCCAGGCGCGGCGCGTAGGTCTTCTTGCCGCGGGTGCGGTTGAGCAGGTCGAACCAGTAGTCCTCGGAAGGATAGTAACGGGTCAGCTCCTCGACCGCCTGCAGATACAGCTCGGTGTCCTTGGTCTTGATGCCGACGTTGCCCAGCAGGTTCAGCTCATCCTTGGGCGGGACGGCGCCGGTCTTCTTGGCCGCCTCGATGTCCTTCAGCGCCTCGGCCTTGGCGGTGGCGAAGTCGTTCTTGAAGAAGTAGGAGCGCACGATAAACTGGCGCTGCTTGAGCGTGTCGCCCGACTCGGTGCCGTAGCGGGTGAACCAGGCGATGGCCTGGTCGTAGTCCTTGATGTTGCTGTAGTAGATGCCGGCGACGGCGTCGATGAAGCGCAGCTTGTCCTCCGGCTTGAGGCGGCCGGAGTCGATCATCTCGCCCAGCGCCTTGACGGTGGCGGGATAATCGCCGGTGGCCTGGCCCAGCTGCACGCGCATCTGGTTCAGCACGAAGGCCTCGTACGGCGTCACGTTCGGCATGGCGGCCGAAGTGTCGATGCGGTTCTTGAATTCGGTGTAGTTCTTGGCCGCCAGCAGTTCCTTGGTCTGGGCCGGGTCGATCAGCTTGTAGATCTCGGGACGCACGGTATCCTTCGGCGGCTCGACCGGTTTGGCGGCTTCGGCGGCGTAGACGGGCGACATGCCCAGCACGGCCGGTACGGCGTTCAGGCCGATGGCGGCCAGGATCAGGCTAATACGAGCGAGACGAATGTGGGACATGAATTATCCTTCTATCAGACAAATTAGAGGGCCGGCGGGTAAGCCATGCCATCGCGACAGTGTAAACCCGCGTATTGTTACATAAAACGGGGCGAAACCACGAATTCAAGCGTGTAGCGGCGCGCGCGCCAATGCCCGGCCTTCGGCGTCGAACAGCAGGCAGCGCGCCGGCGGCAGATGCACGCGCGCGCGGCCGCCGGGGTGCAGCGGCGGCGCCTCGGCGCCCTGTTTGACGGCGATCATCCCGCCCATGCCGGCCAGCGTGGCGTAGACGATGGACTGGTCGCCCAGGTACTCGACGTGGCCGACGCCGGCGTCGATCGTGTTGGCCTGCTGCTCATCGGCGATCGACAGGTGCTCGGCGCGCACGCCCAGCGTGACGCGGTCGCCTTGCCGCGGGCCGGCGCCGACGTCGACATCGACGATGGCGCCTCCGGGCAGCAGCACGCTGGCGCGCCGCGACGACGCGGCGATGATTTCGCCGGCGATGAAGTTCATCCTCGGCGTGCCGAGGAAGCCGGCCACGAACAGGTTGGCCGGATGGTTGTACAGCTCATGCGGCGTGCCGACCTGCTCGATGCGGCCGGCGTTGAACACGGCGATGCGCTGGCCCAGCGTCATCGCCTCGACCTGGTCGTGGGTGACGTAGATCATGGTGGTCTTCAGTTCCTGGTGCAGGCGGCTGATCTCCACCCGCATCTGCACGCGCAGGCTGGCGTCCAGGTTGGACAGCGGCTCGTCGAACAGGAACACCTCCGGCGTGCGCACGATGGCGCGGCCGATGGCGACGCGCTGGCGCTGGCCGCCGGACAGCTCCTTCGGCCGTCGCTTGAGCAGCGGCGCGATCTGCAGGATGGCCGCCGCGCGCTCCACCGCCGCAGCCACCTCGGCCGGCTTGCGGCCGGCCAGCTTGAGCGCGAAGGCCATGTTTTCAAACACCGTCATGTGCGGATACAGCGCGTAGGACTGGAACACCATGGCCAGCTTGCGCTGCGCCGGCGCGACGCCGTTGGCCAGCACGCCGCCGATGTGCAGCGTGCCGCCGCCGATGTCCTCCAGCCCCGCGATCATGCGCAGCAGCGTGGACTTGCCGCAGCCGGAGGGGCCGACGAAGACCATGAATTCGCCGTCGGCGATATCGAGGTCGACGCCGTGGATGACCGGCGTCTTGTCGTAGCTCTTGACGATCTGTTTGAGGCTGACGCTGGCCATCCGCTTAACCCGCGCGCACGGCTTGCGGCGCCGGCGCTTCCTCGGGCTGCGGGCGCGCGGTCATCGGAATGAGCTGCGACAGCACCGCCACCGGGATCGCGCACAGCATCACCCACACGAAGAAGTGCTGGTAGCCGAGCGACAGCTGGATGTCGCCGCTGAACAGCTTAAACAGTACAAAGCCCAGCTGCATGATGCCGGTCGAGAAGGCGTAGTGCGCGGTCTGGTATTTGCCCGGCGCGACCACCTGCATCATGTACAGGATCAGGCCGACGAAGCCGAAGCCGTAGCCGAACATCTCCACGCTGAGCGCCACGCCGATCACCGACAGCTCGGTGGGCTGGAACACGGACAGCAGGTAGAACGCGACGTTGGGCAGGTTGACCGCGAGGATCAGCCACAGGATGGCGCGCTTGAGACTGAGCCACGAGGTGAAGTAGCCGCCGGCGATGCTGCCGACCACGAAGGCCACGGTGCCGACGGTGCCGTACACGGCGCCCACTTCGGCGGTGGTCAGCCCCAGGCCGCCGAGGTGGCGCGCCTCGCGCAGGAACAAGGGGCCGATCGACTGCACCTGCGCCTCGCCGGCGCGGAACAGGATGATGAACACGATCGACACCCAGATGCCGGGCTTCTTGAAAAACTCGACGATCACCTCCCACAGCGTGCGGGCGATGGCGCCGGCGTTGGTGTCGGCGGTGACGGCGTTTTTCGCGGTCGGCAGCGCCCAGCTGTTGTACAGGCCCAGCGCCACCATGATGGCGGCCAGGATGCAGAAGCTGATGGTCCATGCCGGCACCACGCCGAGCGTCTTCTCGAAGTGGCCGGCCAGGAGCAGCAGGCCGCCGGTGGTGAAGAACTTGCCGGCGTTGAAGAAGGTGCCGGTCCAGCCGGCATACTTGGCCTGGCCTTTTTCATCGAGGCTGGCGATGTACAAGCCGTCGCACGAGATGTCGTGCGTGGCCGACGAGATGCCCACCAGCGCGAGCATCGCCATGCAGGCCGCGAACCAGAACGGCGCGTGCAGCGCCAGCGCCACGCCGCCCAGGCACAAGCCGCCGAAGACCTGGAAGCCGACCACCACCAGCTTCTTGCTGCTGGCCAGTTCCAGGAAGGGGCTCCACAGCGGCTTGAACACCCAGGCGAAGCCGATCAAGCCGGTCCAGTGATTGAGCTCGTCGTTGGGCACGCCCATGCTCTTCAACATCTGGTTGGCGACGATCGCCACCGCGAAGAACGGCAGGCCCTGCGCCAGGTACAGGCTGGGCACCCAGAACCTCGGGTCGCGTATTTTTTTGTTGTCCTTCATGTTGCCTCCTCCCCGATTGATTTGTTATGCGAAGCCGGGCACCGGTGCGTTGCCGGTCGCTTCCAGCTCGCCGCACAGCCAGCCGTTGACCGCGTCCAGCGCCGGCTGGGCGAAGCCGTAGGTCATCAGCGACGGCGACTGGATGTCCAGCGCCTGGTACGGATTCCACAGCGCCAGGTGCAGGTCCGGCTTCCACGTCGCGCCCGCGTGCTCGCCGTAGCGCAGGCGCGAGGTCGAGGCCAGGATCGTGAAGCGGCCATCCTGCGGCAGCGCGTTCCAGTCGAAGGTGTCGGCGTCGGCAAAGGTCAGCAGCTCGACGTCGTACAGCCGGCGCAGCGAGGCCGCCACGCCCTCGGCCGGCACGCCGGCCTCGGACACGCCGTCGCTCACCACGTCCTGGCGCACCACCAGGCGCACCTTCGCGCCGGGGGCAGGGCGGACCGGCGCGCGGTAGGCGGTCAGGCTGCGGCGCCAGCCCTCGGCCATCAGCTCGCGGTCGGCCGAGTCTTCCTTGTAGGAGCGCGGCTTGCACGGATAGGCCAGCGCCAGCGCGGACAGGCGCGCCAGGCGCTGCTCGATTTCCGCCATCGGCACCTCGCCCGAGGCGATGGCGGCGGCGATGGCGTCCAGCGTTTCGTTCTGCGTTTCGGTGGTGCCGAGCGCCATCACCATGTCGGCGCCGGCGGCCAGCGCGCGCACGGCGGCGTTGCCCACGCCGTAGCGGCCGGCGATGGCGTGCATGTCCATGCCGTCGGTGATGACGATGCCCTTGTAATGCCATTCGTCGCGCAGCAGGTCGTGCAGGATGCGGCGCGACAGCGAGGCCGGGTTGTCGGCGTCCAGCGTCGGGTAGACGATGTGCGCGGTCATCATGGCCGGCGCCTGGCCGGCGGCCATGCGGAACGGCGCGAACTCGAACTGCGCCAGTTCCTCCAGCGGCTTGTTCACGGTCGGCAGGGCGCGGTGCGAATCGACGTTGGTGTCGCCGTGGCCGGGGAAGTGCTTGACGCAGCAGGCCACGCCTTCCGCGTGGCTGCCGGCCATCCAGGCCATCGCCAGCTCGGTGGCGCGCTGCGGATCGGCGCCGAAGGAGCGCTCGGCGATCACCGGGTTGTCCGGGTTGTTGTTCAGGTCCAGCACCGGCGCGAAGTTCCAGTTGAAGCCCAGCGCCTTGACCGCGCGCGCGACGGCGGCGCCGGTGCGGCGGGCCAGGTCGGTGTCGTCGGCCGCGCCCAGGCCCATCGCGGCCGGCGGCGCCGGCACCCAGGTCGAGCGCACCACGGCGCCGCCTTCCTGGTCGATGGCGATCAGCGATTCGGGGCCCATCACGGCGCGCAGGTCGGCGGTCAGCTTGGCCAGCTGCTCGGAGTCGGTCATGTTCCCGCGGAACAGGCAGACGGCGCGGATGCCGTTGGCCTGGATGAAGTCCGCGGTGGCGGCATCGAGCACGGTGCCGGGAAAGCGGATCATGATCAATTGTCCGGCGAGTTTTCTGAGGTCGTTTTGGGTTGGGGTCATTTCACAGCTCCGTCCATGCCACGCATGAAGAATCGTTGGGTAAATAGGAAGGCTGCCAGCGTGGGCAGGATGGTCAATATGGTGCCGGCGGCGATCACGCGCGTGCTGCTGCCGAAGGTGCCGCGCAAATACAGCACGCCGACCGACAGCGGGAATTCATCCGGCTTGCTCATCACGATGGATGGCCAGATGTATTCGTTCCAGGCCTCGACCGCCGTCAGGATGCCGACGGTGGCCAGCCACGGTGCGATCAGCGGCAGCATGATCTTGCTGAAGATGGTCCACTCGGAGGCGCCGTCGACGCGGGCGGCGTCGATCAGGTCCTGCGGCACTTCCTCGAAGGCCTGCTTGAGCAGCAGGATGGCGACCGCCGTCACCACGTTGGGCAGGATCACGCCGGTGTAGGTGTCGACCAGGCTCAGTTTCGTCACGGTGATGAAGTTGACCAGGAAGTTCACTTCCGACGGCAGCACCAGCGTGGCGAGGATCAGGCCGAACACCAGCTTGCGGCCCCTGAAGCGCATGCGCGCCAGCGGGTAGGCTGCGGCGGAGCACAGGGCCAGCTTCCAGAACACGGTGCAGGCGGCGATGAGCACCGAGTTGCGGAAGAAGGACCAGATCGGGATCGCCTTGAACACCTCGATGAAGTTCTCGAACGACGGCTGCTTCGGCCAGAAGGTCGGCGGGAAGGCGAAGATGTTGCCCTCGGTGGAGATGGCCGTGACCAGCGTCCACCAGAACGGGAACACGCAGACGACCGCGATCGCGCAGAGCAGCAGGTAGTGGGCGGCGGTCTTCATCGGTGCTTGGGTTTTATGTAGCGCAGGCAGAGCAGGGCGATGCCGATGCAGAAGACGGACATGACGAAGCTGGCCGCCAGCGCGCGCGGCAGCTTGAGGTGTTTGAGGCCCTGGTCGTAGGCGTAGTACAAGCCGGTGAAGGTGGAGTTCATCGGGCCGCCCTGGGTCAGCACGTCCACTTCCTGGTAGGCCTTGAGCGCGGCCAGCACCGACAGGATGGAGCAGACCATGATGGTGGGGCGCAGCATCGGCACGGTGATTTGCCAGAAACGCTGCCAGCGGTTGGCGCCGTCGAGGATGGCCGCTTCCTGCATGTCGGCGGGGACGGCCTGCAGCGCGGCCAGGTACATCACCATGTACCAGCCAAGGCCGCGCCACAGCGTGACGAACATGATGGCGAACAGCGCCAGGCTGTCGTTGGAAAGCCAGCCGACCGGCGCGCCGACCAGCCGCATCGTCATCAGCACGTAATTGAGCGCGCCCTGTTCGTGGAACATGAAGCCCCACATGATGCCGACCACCGAGACCGTGGTCACCACCGGCACGTAGAAGGCGGCGCGGAAGTAGCGGATGCCGGGCAGCTGGTTGTTGACCAACACCGCCAGGCCCAGGGCGCCGATCTGCACGAAGGGTACCATCAGCAGGAACACCAGCGAGTTTTTCAGGCCGGTGACGAACATCTCGTTGTCGAAGATGTAGCGGAAGTTGTCCAGGCCTACCCAGTGCGTTTCGCGTATCAGGCTGTAGTCGGTGAAGGCCAGGAAGGAGCCGAAGGCCACCGGCCAGAACGAGAACACCGCCAGCAGCGCCAGCGCGGGGGCGAGGAACAGCCAGGCGGTGAGGTTCACGCGGCCCATCCTAGTGGCTCCGCTGCGCGGCGAGTTTCTTGTTCCAGATCGCCACCGCCTGGTCCAATGCCTGCTTCACGTCCTGCTTGCCGGTGACGCCGGCTTCGACGGCCTTCACCAAGTAGCGGCGCAGTTCATCGTAGTCGGTGATGCCGGCCACGTACAGCGTGTGCGAATGCGGCATCGACACGGCGCCCGCCGATACGGCCTTCTCGGCCGCGCCGGCGCCCGGCGGCACGGTGGTGAAGAACGGATCGTTGGCCGCCTGCGCCATCGCCGGGTACACGCTGGCCTGCTTGGCGAAGGCCAGCTGGTTGGCGTCGTTGGTCAGGTAGCGGGCGAACTTGCCGACCGCCGGCAGCAGTTTCGCGTCGACGTTCTTCGGCACGGCGAAGTGGATCAACCATCCGCCGTCGGCGATGCCGGTGGGGCCCAGCGGCGCGGGAGCGACGTCGGTGATGGCGTAGATGTCTTTTGCGTCGCTCTCGATGCGCTTGACCGCCGTCGGTGGCGCCAGCAGCATGCCGAGGCGGCCGCCCTTGTAGGCGTCGATCGCGGCGGGGAAGTTATCCTCGGCGAACAGCGCATCCTTCAGCAGGCCGCCGGCCTTGTAGGTCTCGGCCAGTTTGGCGATCAGCGCGATGTGGGCGGGCGAATTGAACACCGCCTTGCCGTCGCGGATCACGGGCAGGCCTTGCTGCATCATCAGGCCGTCGATCTTGGACAGCGCGGGACACAGGCCGGCCTTGCCGGTGCGGGCGGCGATCCGGCGCGCGAACAGCAGCTGTTCGTCCAGGTCGCGCGGCGCGTGCGGGATGCCTGCGGCTTTGAAAATCTGCGTGTTGTAGGCGATGACGGCGACGTTGCTGTACATCGGGAAGCCGTAGGTCTTGCCGCCGAAGCGCAGGTCTTCCAGCGTGCTGGGAAGGTAGCGCGGGCGGGCGTCACCGAGCAGGGCGTCGACCGGCGCGAGCAGGCCGTCGCGGGCGAATTCGTCGGCCCATGGCACGTTCAGGTTGACCAGCGCGGGCGGGGTGCCGGCGACGATGCGCGTCACCAGCTTGGTCTGGATCACGTCCCACGGGAAGTCGACCCATTCCACTTTCACTCCCGGATTGCCGGCTTCGTAGTTTTTCACCAGCGTCTCAAAGTAGGGAGTGAACTTGGGCTTCATGCTGAAGGTCCAGAATTCGATTTTCTCGGGCGCCGCCGCGAGGGCGGCGGACATCGCCAGCGCCGCCGTCATCCCCGCGCAGGCGGGGATCCATGCCGAGCGGGCACGCCGCTTCAGTATGGATCCCCGCGTGCGCGAGGATGACGGTTTTGCGTGCGGCATTGCTCTTAGTTGGTCTTGGTGACTTTGCTCAGGTGGCGCGGCGCGTCCGGGTCCATGCCACGCGCAGCCGACAGCTGGGCCGCTATCACGTAGAAGGCCTGGATCGCCACGATCGGGTCCAGGTCCGGCGTGGCGGCAACCGGCAACGTCAGGTCTCGCTCGGCCACGTCGGCCGGTGCGGCCAGCAGCACGCGCGCGCCACGGCCACGCATTTCGGAGGCCAGCTGCAGCAGGCTCGCCTGCGTCGGGCCACGGGTGGCGAAGATCACCAGCGGGTAGCCTTCCTCGATCAGCGCCATCGGGCCGTGCTTGATCTCCGCGCCGCTGAAGGCTTCCGCCTGCAGCGCCGAAGTCTCCTTGAATTTCAGCGATGCCTCCAAGGCCACCGGGAAGCTGATGCCGCGACCCACCACCATGATGTTGCGGGCCGGCGCCAGCACTTCGATGGCCGAGGTCCAGTCCTCCCTGGTCGCCGCGCGCAGCGAGTCGGGCAACGCCTCCAGGCCGGCCAGCAGCTCCGGATCGTTCTGCCACGCGGCCACCAGGCGCGCGCCGGCCACCATGCTGGTGATGAAGCTCTTGGTCGCGGCCACGCTCTGCTCTTTGCCGGCGCGCAGCGGGATCGCCCATTCGGCGGAGTGCGCCAGCGGCGAGTCGATGTCGTTGACCAGCGCGATGGTGGTGGCGCCGCCGTCGCGGAAGTACTTGATCGGCTCGACCACGTCCGGGCTCTGGCCAGACTGCGAGATCGAGATCGCCAGCGTGTCGCGGGTGATCAGCGGCGACTTGTTCAGCGTGACCAGCGACATCGGCAGCGAGGCCACCACGCGGCCCAGGCGCGCCATGATCAGGTAGGCCGCGTAGGCGCAGGCGTGGTCCGAGCTGCCGCGCGCGATGGTCAGCGCGGTCGAGAAGGACGTGCTCCTCAATTTGCGGCCCAGCTCCGCGTAACGGTCTCCATCGCTGGCCAGCTGCAGGGCTACGCAATCAGCGGCGGACAGGGCTTCTTTCAACATCATTGAGGTCACAACAATTCTCCTTCGATATAGACGGCTTTGAGATTCAGGTCACGGTCGAGCACCACGAAGTCGGCGTAGGCGCCGGGGGCCAGGCGGCCCCGCTCTTGCAGGCCGAGGTAATCGGCCGCATACGTTGAGACCCGTGCCGAGGCATCCGCCAGATCGAGGCCGAGTCCGACCAGGTTGCGCAGCGCCTGGTCCATGGTGAGGGTGCTGCCGGCCAGCGTGCCGTCGGGCAGGCGCACGCCGCCCATGCACTTCATGACGGTGTGGCGGCCCAGCATGTACTCGCCGTCCGGCATGCCGGTGGCGGCGGTCGAATCGGTCACGCAGTACAGCTGCGGGATGCAGCGCAGCGCGGTGCGGATGGCGCCGGGGTGCACGTGCAGCAGGTCGGGAATGAATTCGGCGTACTGCGCATGGGCCAGCGCGGCGCCGACCATGCCGGGCTCGCGGTGGTGCAGGCCGGTCATGGCGTTGAACAGGTGGGTGAAGCCGTGCGCGCCGTGCTCCAGCGCGGCCACGCCGTCCTCGTAGCTGCCGAGGGTGTGGCCGATCTGCACGCGCATGCCAGCGTCGGACAGCTCGCGCACCAGTTCCAGGTGGCCGCCGATTTCCGGCGCCACGGTGATCAGTTTGATCGGCGCGATCGCTTCCAGGCGCTCGACGTCGGCCAGCTTGGCGGTGCGCGCGTACGGCGGCTGCGCCCCCAGCTTGCCGGAGTTGATGAACGGTCCTTCCAGGTGCACGCCCAGCACGCGCGCCTCGCCCTTGCCGCGTTGGGCGGCGGCCTTGCCGATGCCTTGCAGCGCCAGGTCGATGTCTTCCGGGGGCGCCGTCATCGTGGTGGCCAGCATGCTGGTGGTGCCGTGCTTCGCGTGGATGGCGGCGATGGTGTGGACCGCGTCGCCGCCTTCCATCACGTCCTTGCCGCCGCCGCCGTGCACGTGCAGGTCGATAAAGCCAGGCAGGATATAGGCGTCTTCGTTTTTCGACGGGTCGGTGCTGCTGCCGTGGATGGCGGCGATGCGCTCGCTGAAGGTGATCTCGCCGCGGACCCAGCCCGCCGACGTCAGGATATTGCCTTGGATTGCACTGCTCATCTGCGCGACTCCGCTACGAATTCATAATAATCACTGCGGCAATACGAGTGGGTCAGTTCCACCGCCGCGCCGTTGTCGAGATAACTGACGCGGGTGATGTGCAGCATGGCGGCACCCGCGGGGATATTGGCCAGGCGCGCCTGTTCGGCGCTGGCGTTGACGGCGCGGATGTGCTGCAGCGCGCGCATCGGGATGGTGCCGTTGGCTTCCAAATAGCCGTACAGCGAATCGGTGACGCTGTGCGGATTGGGCATGTACTGGGCCGGGATGGTGGTGGTCTCGATCGCCATCACCACGTCGTCCGCGGTGCGCAGGCGCTTCAGGCGCGCCACCGGCATGTTGGGCGACAGGCCGAGCGAGAGCAGCTCCACCGGCGAGGCGATGCCGATGTCGCGCTGCAGCCAGCGCGAACCGGCCGTGAAGCCGCGCTCGCGCAGCTCCTCGGAAAAGCTGGTCAGGCGCGACAAGGGCTGCTCCAGCTTGGGCGTGATGTAGGTGCCGGAGCCGCGCTTGCGGGTCAGCATGCCGCGCTCGCACAGCATGTCGATCGCCTTGCGCGCGGTCACGCGCGAGATGCTGAGCATGTCCGACAGCACGCGCTCGGACGGCAGGGCCTCGTTGGCGCGCCAGTCGCCAGCGGCGATCCCGTCGGACAGCTTGTTCGCCAGCTGCATGTAGAGCGGGGTGTCGCTGTCGGCATCGGGCTGGAAATCGCTCAACTGGGCTAGCACGGGCTTACTCCTTCAGGCGTTGTTGGATCAGCCGCAGCGCGCCAGCGGCGGAATCGCCCTGCGGCGTGACGATCCGCTTCAACATCGACACCGGCAGGTAGGGACGCAACGGCGCCGCCAGTCCGCCGCACAGCGCGATCGGCAGCTTGCCGCCGGCGTCGAGCGCGTTGCCCATCAATTCCACCTGGCGCCCGGCCTCCTGCAGGATGGCGCGCGCGGTGTCGTTCGACTCGCCGTGCTGCAGCACGATGCGCGCCAGTTGCGCGTAGCTGGTCTGGTTGGCCTTGGCCAGCCAGTTCTGCAGCGCGTCGCGCCCGCCGCCGCAGGCTTGCGCCAGGTCGGCGCTGAAGGCGTTGGCCGGCACGCGGCCGTCCAGCACCTGCTGCACGTGGTTGACGGCGCGCAGGCCGATCCAGGCGCCGCTGGCCTCGTCGCCGGCCGGGAAGCCCCAGCCGCCCACCTCGACGTGGACGCCGTCGGCGCGTTTGATCTCGCCGACGCTGCCGGTGCCGAGCGCGATGATGGCGCCGGGCTGGCCGCGGTGGGCGCCGAGCACGGTGGTGTGGCCGTCGGTCTCCAGCGCCACGCGGGCGTAGCCGGGATTGGCCGCGACGAACTCGGCGGCCCAGGCGCGGTTGTGCACGCCGGCCAGGCCGAGGCCGATGGCGATGGTGTCCCTGGCGGGGAAGTCGATGCCGGCGGCGCGGAAGGCCATGCCGGCCGCGTCCTCGACCGAGGCCCAGGCGTTGGCGATGCCGTGGATCAGGCCGGACGGGCCGCTGACGCCTTCGGCCAGTTCCATGCCGTCGATGCGCGCCAGGCGCACCCTGGTGCCGGTGCCGCCGCCGTCAACGCCGATTAAAAAGTCGATCATGATTATCCGAGAATGCTGTGCCGGGATGCCCCGTGTTGAGGGCACTATATGGGCAGGCAAACCAGCTTGTCAACAGGTATTTAACTGGTATTAAAAAATATTGAAGTGGACTTGCGTTGTCGACTTGGAATGTATTTGTAAGTGGTTGTTTTAATTGGTTATTGCTGGTTTTTGCGGCAACTGGTCCGGTGTCGCATTTGCATGCCACTTTGGTCTGGTTTTGGTAGGGAAGAGGGCCGAGGGAGTACACTATGGCTTTAGTGCACTTTTGAAGGCAAGATGATGAACGATTACTGGGACGACTGGCAGAAGGAAGCGTTGGCTGCCGGCGTGAAGGCGCCGCTGGCCAAGCTGGGGATGGAAGTACTGAAGGCGAACCGCAAGAATCGCTGGCCCAAGCACTTCCTGGGCCGGATGGAGGATGGTCCGATGATGCTGGCGATGTGTCTGGAAGAGCCGGACGAGACGGAGCTGCTGTTCATCGAAAACCTGCATCCGTACGACGCCAAGCTGATCGCCGCCACCAAGAAGCGCCTCTGCTTCGATTAAACACCTTTGGGGCAAGCAACTTTGGGGTCAAGTCTGACATTCGGACACGAGCTCTGCTGTAAGTACGCGCTTACAGCAGAGCTCGTGTCCGAATGTCAGACTTGACCCCAATTTTATTTGGTGCTTTTGCGGTCGTAGGTGACGGTTTTGTCGGCGACGTTGACGGTGGCGTTGCCGGGGCCGCTGACGTGCACGTCGGCCTGGCTGGTCCACAGTTGCCGTCCGTGCAGGCTGCCCGAGCCGCTTAGCTGCGCGACCAGCGTGTCGGTTTTGCCTTCGAGCTTGACTTCGCCCGGGCCGTGCATGTTGAGCTTGACGTTCTTGCAGGCGGTGGTGGCGCTGAGGTCGCCTGAGCCACTGAGCTCGGCGTCAAGCGCGTCGCTGACCTTGTTCAGGAAGATGTTGCCCGGCCCGCGGCTGCGCGTGACCGCGCGCGCCACCTGCAGCGCCTGCCCTTCCAGATCCCCCGAGCCGCTTACTTCCGCGCTGAGCACGCCCACGCTGCCCGACAGCTTCATATTGCCCGGACCGCTGAGCAGGGCGCGCGCGCTCGGCGCCGTCAGGCCGCGCACGGTCAGGTCGCCCGAGCCGTGCACCTCGGCGTCGAATTTCTTGATTGCGCCGGACAGGCAGGCTTCGCCGGGACCGTGCAGGATGGCGCTGGCCGCCTCGATGTTGAGCGCGCACGCCTCCAGGTCGCCCGAGCCGGCGATCTCGACGCGGATTTCCTTGGCCGCGCCGTGCAGCGACACCGAACCCGGCCCGTGCATCGAGGTGTTGATCTTGTTGGCGTGCAGGTCGTCGAGGTCGAGGTCGCCCGAGCCGGTGACCGACAGGTTGACGTCCTGCGTCATGCCGCCGGCGCTGACGTCGCCGGGGCCGCTCATGGTCAGGTTCAGGCTGGCCGCCTTGAGCGTGCGCAGGTCGAGGTCGCCGCTGCCGGAGGCCTCGACGGTCAACTCGCGCACGCTGCCGCTGGCGTGCACGTCGCCGGGACCTTCCGAGGCCAGCGTCAGCTGTTGCCCCTGGAATTGTTGCAGATCAACGTCACCGCTGCCGGAGTTGCGTAGGCTCTTCAGGCCGGCCGCGCTGATGCGGATGGTCATCGGCGGCCGGTTGTCCTTGCCCCAGCTGAAATTGAAGGTCCAGCCCTTGCTTTTCGTGCGCGGCTGGCGCACGGTGAGGGTGTCGCCGCTGACCGAGGTTTCGATGTCGGCGAACTGGCGGCGCAGGCCGGACAGTTCGATGGTGTTGCCCGGCTGCGCCGTGACGATCACGCGGAACGGGCCGCTGATGGCGAGCTTGCTGAAGGCCGCGACGGTGCGCGTTTCGGTGCCGGTGCTGTCGTCCTTGGGGGTGTCGGCCAGGGCGGCGCTGCCGGCCAGCGCTGCCAGCAACAGGGCGGAAACCAGCGCGGTGTGTTTGATCGTCTGCTTCATATTGTTCTCGATGATGGGAAGTGGCGAGGATTGAACGATAAGACAATTGCCGCCCGGCGGCGCGCGGAATGGGACGGACGCGCGTTCCGGGGGGATCAGCTGCAAAATATCGGTGGTGAACCGTGATTCAACTTCGGCCCGCCGCCGCCGTTAAATGTCATAATGGACGCCAGCATGTATTGCCGGGGAATACCTGTGCGGATCAAGGGAGTACACATGATCAGATATATGGGAACCAAAAATACAGAGGATGGCTCGGTGCTGTATATTTTTTTGATTAACGGCTTGCAGAAGGAAATTCGGGAAAGCGCCTTGAAACAATATCCTGGCTGTTACGAAGCCCTTCCGGCCACGGCCAAGGCGCGCATCAGCGCCAACCGCTCCTGGCTGTCGAAACTATAATGCCGTCCTTTCCGGGTATGCTGCGCGGCGCCCTGGCCGCCGGGCTGGCGGCCGCCTGCTGCGCGGCCGGCGCGCAGTCGGTGCCGACCACCTTCGGCACCATCATCGGCAACGGCCTGCTGTGCCGCGACCAGACCGACAACCTGTATTTCTACGACTATCTGCTGAAGGCGTTCGGCCCGGCGTACAAGCACGACGGCGGCGCCTACTGGTTCAAGACCGACGGCGCCAGCCTGTGGGGTACGCCGATTTCCGAGGTCATGGTCAGCGACGACACCAGCACCTATATCTTTGTCGGCGCCGTGGCCGAGGCCACGCCGGAGGCGCTGGAGCGCGCCATCATTGCCCAGGTCGGCCTGCATTATGCGAGAATCGACAGTTCGGCGTATCCGGTGCGCGAGGCCAAGCCGGCCAGCCGCATCGTCTACTTCGACACCAAATCCAAGATTTACTGCGCCAAGTTCAAGCCCTTGCCGCCGGTGCAGCCGCCGCCGGTGCGCCAGCGCTTGAAGTAGCGCATCGCCAGGGTCTTCATGTACACGCATTTTTTCAATCTGAAACAGTCGCCGTTTTCCATCGCGCCCGATCCCCGCTACCTGTTCATGAGCGAACGCCATCGCGAGGCGCTGGCGCACCTGTTGTACGGCGTGGGCAGCGGCGGCGGCTTCGTGCTGCTGACCGGGGAGATCGGCGCCGGCAAGACCACCGTGTGCCGCTGCTTCATGGAGCAGATCCCGGACAATTGCAAGCTGGCCTATATCTTCAATCCCAAGCTGTCGGTGGAGGAACTGCTGCTGTCGATCTGCGACGAGTTCGGCATCGCGCTGGCGCCGCAGGGGCGGATCAGCGTCAAGGGCTATGTGGATGCGATCAACGCCTACCTGCTGGACAGCCATGCGCAGGGCCGCAACAACGTGCTGGTCATCGACGAGGCGCAGAACCTGTCGGCCGAGGTGCTGGAGCAGCTGCGCCTGCTGACCAACCTGGAGACCAGCGAGCGCAAGCTGCTGCAGATCATCCTGATCGGCCAGCCGGAGCTGCGGACGATGGTGGCGCGGCCGGAGCTCGAGCAGCTGGCGCAGCGGGTGATCGCGCGCTATCACCTGGGCTCGCTGAGCGAGGCGGAGACCGGGGCGTACATCGAGCACCGGCTGGCGGTGGCGGGTGCGGCGGCGATCGCGCCGTTTCCGCGCCGGTTGATGGGGCTGGTGCACAGCCTGGCCAAGGGCGTGCCGCGCCGTATCAATCTGCTGTGCGACCGGGCGTTGCTGGGGGCGTATGTGGAGAACCAGCCGCAGGTGACGCGCAACATCCTGCGCAAGGCGGCGGCCGAGGTGTTCGCCAAGCCTGACGCGGCGCCGGGCGGCGAGGGCGGACGGACCGGGACGGCGCGCTGGCCCTGGGTGGCGGCCGGCGTGCTGGGCGGGGTGATCCTCAGCGTGGCGGGCTGGC
>NZ_WWCX01000259.1:0-985 GCF_009857655.1 Duganella vulcania | reverse complement strand
ATCTCGTCCCAGCGCGCTGCGCGCCTCGGCCAGGCTGGCCTGGTTCTGCGCCAGCGCGGCCCGGGCGGCGGCCAGCGCGGCGCGCGAACGCACGATCTGGTCCCGCAACTTGGCCGTATCCAGCTCCACCAGCACCTGGCCGGCGTGGACCTGGTCGTTGACGTCGACCAGCACGCGCGCCACGGTGCCGGACAGCTCGCTGCCGATGTTGACGGCGCGAGTGGGCTGCAAGGTGCCGTTGGCGGTGACGCTGAGCGTGACGCTGCCGCGCTTGACCGGCGCCGTCACATAGCCGGGCGCGCGCGCCGCCTGGCGCTGCGCCTGCCACGCATACAACGCGGCGCCGATGGCAAGCAGCGCCAGCACGCCGCCCCAGAATGTGGCGCGGCGCCACCACGGGCGGCGGGCCGGTTCCGCCAGTTCGTCCGACGGCGCGGCTGCGGCAGGCCGGGGGGCCTGGGCCAGAGGTTGGTTCATGGTGCGCTTCCTTGTTTCATTGCGGCGCCTTCGCCGTCGGGTTGCCAGCCGCCGCCCAGCGCCTTGTACAACCGTACCAGATCGCCGCCCAAGTCGGCGCTGGTGACAGCCACGCCGTCCTGCGACGCATACAGCGCGCGCTGGGTTTCCAGCACCGTCTGGAAATCGACCAGCCCGCTGGCGTAGCGCTGCCGCGCCAGCAGCGCGGCGCTCTCGGCGGCAGCGGCGGCCAGGCGCAGATGCGCCAGCCGCGCGCGTTCGCCGGTCAGCGAGGCCAGCGCGTCCTCCACTTCCTGCAAGGCGCCCAGCACGGTGGACAGGTAGCCCGCCTGCGCCTGCGCCAGCGCGCCGCGTTGCAAGTCGAGCTGGGCCTGGCTGGCGCCGCCGTCCAGCACGTTGCCGGTCACGCCGGCCAGCAGCGTGCGCAGCAGGGTGCCGCCGCTGGCGCCCCAGCCCAGGCCGCTCAATCCCAGCGAGCCGTCCAGCCGGAACTGCGGATAGCGGGCGG
>NZ_WWCX01000258.1:0-1014 GCF_009857655.1 Duganella vulcania | reverse complement strand
CACGCGGCGCGGGCTTCGCGCCGCTCGCGTTCGAGCCGCTCCAGCCGCTGCTTGCGCACCCCGGACAGGCGCTCCAGGGTGCGGTCGGGAACGCGCGGTTCGATCACTTCCACCGGTTCGCGCCGGACCACGTTGCGCGCGCTCATGCCGCCAGCGCCTTCAGGTTCGCCAGCGTCTGCGCATACGGCGTCTGGGCGCTGGTGTCCTGGCGCAGGAAGTCGAGCTGGGCGTCGCGCAGCGCCACCGCCTGGTCCGCCAGCGGATCGCCGCCGCTGCGGTACTCGCCCAGCCGTATCAGCAACTCCATCTCCTGGTAGCGCGACTGCAACGCGCGGAAGCGGAACGCCGCCTGGCGGTGGGCGGCGTCGGTGACGTTGCCCATGGTGCGGCTGATGCTGGCCAGGATGTCGATGGCCGGGTAATGGCCCTGTTCCGCCAGTTTCTTGCTGAGCAGGATATGACCGTCCAGCAGCGACTTGGCTTCGTCGCCGATGGGGTCGGACGCCGATTCGCCATCGACCAGCACCGTATACATGGCGGTGATGGCGCCGTCGGTGGTGGCGCCTGCCCGTTCCACCAGGCGCGGCAGCATGGTGTAGACCGACGGCGTGAAGCCGCCGCGCGCCGGCGGCTCGCCGGCGGCCAGGCCGATCTCGCGCTGGGCGCGGGCGAAGCGGGTCAGCGAATCGACCAGCAGCAGCACCTGCTTGCCGCGCGCGCGGAAGCCTTCGGCGATGGCGGTGGCGGTGAAGGCGGCGCGCGCGCGCTCCATGGAGGTGCGGTCCGACGTGGCGCAGACGATGATGCTCTTGCTGACCAGGCCCGGGTCCAGCTCGTGCTCCAGGAATTCGTTCACTTCGCGGCCGCGCTCGCCGATCAGGCCGAACACGATGGCGTCGGCGTGGCAGCCGCGCGCCACCGCCGCCATCAGCGTGGTCTTGCCGCAGCCGGGGCCGGCGAAGATGCCGACCCGCTGCCCCCTGCCCAGCGTCAGCAGGCCATCGATGGCGCGCA
>NZ_WWCX01000257.1:0-1035 GCF_009857655.1 Duganella vulcania | reverse complement strand
GGAATCGGTGTCCAGTTTGCGCTGGACCGGGTGTCCAGTTTGGCGTGGAATACGTGTCCAGTTTGCGCTGGACCAGGTGTCCAGTTTGCCGTGGAATGGGTGTCCAGTTTGGCGCGGAAAACGCAGAGTGATCAACGTGGCTTTACTTGGCATCATTCGACGCTGGCACCTTCGTGACCAGATCCCGCTGCGAGAGATCGCCAGGCGACTCGGCATTTCCCGCAATACCGTTCGACGCTATCTACGGTCGGAAACTACTGAGCCCTCCTATCCGGAGCGGCGTTCTACCAGCGGATTAGACAAATACTCGGTGCAGTTATCGGGGTGGCTCAAGGCCGAAACGACTAAGCCGCGTAAGCAGCGACGCAACTTGAAACAGATCCATGAAGACCTGAGACAGCTCGGTTATGAAGGGTCATACGACCGCGTTGCAGCGTTTGCCAGGCAGTGGAAGGCGGGTCAAACAGAGTGGGTCAATTCTGCTAGCAAACGAACAATCTTCCGTTCAGCCAGACCGGAGGGGCACTCCTATTTCACCTTATCAGCAAACTCTACGAGCGCACGAGCCTGATCATTACGACAAATCTTGGTTTTGCAGAATGGGGAGCAGTGTTTGGCGACGCGAAAATGACGACAGCACTTCTTGATCGGCTCACTCATCACTGCCACATCGTTGAGACCGGTAATGACAGCTACCGATTTAAAAACAGTTCACCGCAGCCACTTGGAAAAGGGAGAAGGTCCAGACTCAGCGCAGACTGAGATTTTCAGCACAAGAACGGGTCGGAATTCAATGCAAATTCCGGGTCAAGGTTCAGCGCAATTGAACAAGCCATGCGGCCATCGCCGCGTTGGTGGCTTCAATCTGAATCTGTCTCGGGTTTTTCCCCTCGCGCCAAGCGGTGATCGATCGTGTCCCACGGAGTGGTGTATGAAGCTGGCGCCGAGTTCGGCGCTAAGGCTTGAGCAATGATGAGATGGCCATCGTGATTCATGAGTAGGTTGGGGTTACCAGACCTTAACCAGTCAGAGGAA
>NZ_WWCX01000256.1:0-1063 GCF_009857655.1 Duganella vulcania | reverse complement strand
GTTTTACCAGAAGTAGGTAGCTTAACCGTAAGGAGGGCGCTTACCACGGTAGGATTCGTGACTGGGGTGAAGTCGTAACAAGGTAGCCGTATCGGAAGGTGCGGCTGGATCACCTCCTTTCTAGAGTAGCACTCTTCAACAAGCGTTCACACTTATCGACTGTCAAATTAAAGAACAGCATTTGGGGCTGTAGCTCAGCTGGTTAGAGCACCGTGTTGATAACGCGGGGGTCGTTGGTTCGAGTCCAACCAGCCCTACCAGTTTCATGCAATACCCATGGGGGATTAGCTCAGCTGGGAGAGCACCTGCTTTGCAAGCAGGGGGTCGTCGGTTCGATCCCGTCATCCTCCACCAAAAGCTCAAACGTAAGTCGTTAGATTTAGGTTTGATCTTTTAGAGATCAAGTGCTGTACGTTCTTTAACAATCTGGAAGAAGTAAGTAAATTTTTATTGATCGTTTTACGGTAAAACGTAAGACGATGGGTAATGATTGTATGTATCAACAAACGCAACAACGTAGTACTTCTTATTCCTATAAACGCTCCTTGTTTAGTCGCAGGGGCTAACGTTATAGGGACAAGTGAATAAGTGCACATGGTGGATGCCTTGGCGATTACAGGCGATGAAGGACGTAGTAGCTTGCGATAAGCTGCGGGGAGCTAGCAAACAAGCTTTGATCCGCAGATTTCCGAATGGGGAAACCCGGCCTTTTAGGTCATTGCATACTGAATACATAGGTATGCAAAGCGAACGCGGCGAACTGAAACATCTAAGTAGCTGCAGGAAAAGAAATCAACCGAGATTCCCAAAGTAGTGGCGAGCGAAATGGGATGAGCCTGTACGTTTTAGCATGACGCATAACAGAATCCTCTGGAAATAGGAGCCATAGCGGGTGATAGCCCCGTATGTGAAATGCGATGTGTGGAACTAAGCGTACGACAAGTAGGGCGGGACACGAGAAATCCTGTCTGAATATGGGGGGACCATCCTCCAAGGCTAAATACTCGTAATCGACCGATAGTGAACCAGTACCGTGAGGGAAAGGCGAAAAGAACCCCGGGAG
>NZ_WWCX01000255.1:0-1092 GCF_009857655.1 Duganella vulcania | reverse complement strand
GCCGCGCAGCCGCCCTGCGCCACCACCGCCGCCTCCAACTCGGCACCGCGCCAGCCGGCCACCGCCCGCGCCACCGCCTCGCGTTCCACAGGCGCGCCGAGCACCGCCAGCGCGGCATCGCGGTGATGCAAGGCGTTGGTGTGCAGGCGTATCCAGCCGTCGGCCGTGCGGTAGTCGCCGGCCACAGGGTCCCACAGCGGCGGCCGATCCCAACCCACAGGCTGCAGGGACCAGCCGAACCACATCGACGCGAGCCGGCGATCGACCGTCACCTGCGTTGGCTTTCCGCCCTGCGCCGCGATCAGCTGCCGCACCGCCAGCGCCGCCGCGCCCAGCGACGCCGCCGCCAGTTCCGTCACCGCGTAGCACGACGGCAGGTCGCCCACGCCGGCAATCGTCACGCACTCCCGCGACGGCAGCGACAACGCGGATACAATGGCTTCCAACATTTTAGACATGAACGCTCCGGTAATTGATATGCTGTTTCCAGCTTAGGAGCGCCCATAGAGGGCGTCAATCTTGACTTGAAGCGTCAACATAGGAAACCAAGATGGTCTGGATGACGGCGACGGAAGCGCTGAATGTATTGAATGTCCTCCCGCAGACGCTGTACGCCAACGTCAGCCGGGGCAAGATACGCGCCAAGTCCGACGAGGCCGATCCGCGCCGCAGCCTCTACCACCGCGACGACATCTTGCGCATGGCCGCGCGCAGCAACGGGCGCCGCAAGATCGAGGCGGTCTCCACGCAGGCCATGCAATGGGGCGACCCGGTGCTGCCTTCCGCCATCTCCACCGCCGCCGACGGCCGACTGCTGTACCGCGGCCTCGACGCGACCGTGCTGGCCGACACCGCGACGCTGGAAGACATCGCCGATTTGCTGTGGGAAGCCGATCCCGGCCAGGCAGTCGATGCCATCACAACGGCCGCGATGGCCGCAACAGCCGCATTGCCAGCCGGCGCAAAGTCCGCAGGCACCGGCTCCGCCCCGGCGGGCGAAGCGACCGCCGGGGCGGTGGCAGGCGAAACGGCGACCTCCTTCGCGCCAGCCGGCGCGCTGGGCGCCGGTCTGCTGGCCCTGGCGCTGCGCTG
>NZ_WWCX01000254.1:0-1114 GCF_009857655.1 Duganella vulcania | reverse complement strand
GGCGCCGCGCCGGCCCCGACAGCGGCTTCGATCCCGGCGCCCGCTCGGTGTGGCAGGTGCTGTTCGACCGCGACGGCACGCAGTGGGTGTCGAGCGACCGCGCGATCTACTACCGCCGCCAGGGCGACAGCCGCTACCACGTGGCCAGCCCGGCCAACATCGCGCTGTCGTCGATGGCGCTGGGGCCGGACGGCACCGTCTGGGCCTCCAACGGCAGCGACGCCAACTACAAGCTGTCGCGGCGCGCGCCGGACGGCCAGCCGCCGCCCCGCCCCGACCTGCCCGGCAGCGGCATGTGGTTCGACCGCGCCGGCACCATGTGGCTGCTGAGCGAGGACCGGGTCGAGCGCATGCTGCCGGACGTGTTCCCCGATCCGCGCCAACGCATCACGCGCGAGCAGGGCCTGAGCGGGCTGAATCCGCAAACCTTTTTCGAGGACCGCGACGGCAACGTCTGGATCGGCACCGTCAACGGCCTGGACCAGTTCCGCCGCAACCGCGTGGTGCCGCTGCCGAGCGACCTGGACATCGCCACGCCGGCGCTGCGGGCCGACGCCGGCGGCAAGGTGCGGATCGGCGGCTTCAGCGCCGGCTCCTGGCTGGCCGATGCGGCCGGCACGCGGTACGAGCACACGCCGCGCTCCTTCCTGTCGTCCACCACCGGCCGCGACGGCCGCCCGGCGCTGGGCACCGAGCACGGCATCTGGCTGCCCGGCCCCGACGGCGGCACGCTGATCGCGCCGCCGCCCGACACGCTGCGCGACGCGCCGATGATGCGCGCGCTGGCCCAGGACGGCGGCGGCGACTGGTGGGCCAGCTACCTGAACCTGGGCCTCTACCGCCACCACGACGGCGCCTGGCGCCACGTCGACGACCAGCGCCTGCCGGACGCGCGGGTGCTGTCGATGTGGCCGGACCAGCGCGGCCGCGTCTGGATCGGCTACCAGGGCAACCGCATCGCCATCGTCGACGGCGCCGCCGTCACCGTGCTGGGCGCGGCGCAGGGCCTGGCGATCGGCAACGTGCTGAGCGCGGCCGAGCGCAACGGCCACCTGTGGGTGGCGGGCGAACTGGGCGCGGCGCTGTGGGACGGCAAGCGCTTCGTGCCGCTGCA
>NZ_WWCX01000253.1:0-1156 GCF_009857655.1 Duganella vulcania | reverse complement strand
GCCGAAGCGGCCGCCGAGGCGCCTGCCGCGCCGGCGCCCGCCGCGCGCGAGCCGAAGAAGCCGGCCGCGCCCAAGGAAACCGACAAGAAATTCCTTGAAACGCTGGACGCGATGGAAGCCGCGCTGGAGCAAGGCTTGCTGCACGCCGCCGCCGATCACGACAAGTGGCTCAAGGAGCACAAGACCCGCTTGACGCCGGCCCAGACCGACCGCCTGAACCACGTCCGCGCCGAGTTGAAGCGGCTGGGCGACTGGGCGCGCTGGGGCGGCAACGTCTCGCGCGAGGAGCTGGTCAGGGCGGTGGAGGAGCTGCCCGCGCTGGGCCTGGCGATGAGCGAACTGGCCAAGAAGGTCGGCAGCATGCGCGAGCGCTGGAAGTCGCTGGACGCGGTCTCCGGCCACGCGCCCAAGAGCCTGTGGGAGCGCTTCGACAGCGCCTGCACCGCCGCCTACGCGCCGGCCGCCGCCCACTTCAAGCAACTGGCCGACGAGCGCCACGCCAACGCCGCCAAGGCCCAGGCGCTGATCGACGAGACCCGCAACATGGCCGCCGCCGCCGTGGCCGAGGGCGCGGACCTGAAGAACGTGGCCGCCGCCGGCCAGCGCCTGCGCCAGATGTGGGGCCGCCTGGGCACCATCGACCGCAAGGAAAAACGCAAGCTCGATCAAGCCTTCGACAAGGCGCTGGCGCAGATGCTGGCGCCGTTGGCCGAACAGCGCAAGATCGAAACCGCCAAGCGCGAACTGCTGATCGCCGAGGCGGAACAGATGCAGCCGGGCGACCGCCACACGCTGGATCACCTGCGCCGCTTGCAGGAACGCTGGCAGGAGCAGGCCAAGGCGCTGCCGCTGGAGCGCAAGGCCGAGCAGGCGTTGTGGCAGCGATTCCGCGCCGCCTGCGATGCGATCTTCGCCAAGCGCAAGGAGAGCGCGCATGCCGCCGACCACGAACGCAAGGCCCACCTGCACGCGCGCGAGGCGCTGTGCAAGGAGCTGGAAACGGCCACCTTCAGCGGCGAGGACAAGGCGCAGCTGGCGGCCATCGCCAAGACGCTGCGCGACGCGGCGGCGGCCTGGCATGCCGCCGGCGCCGTGCCGCGCGCGTCGGAAGCGCGCATCCAGCAGCGCTATCAGGCGGCGGTGGCGGCGGTGCAGG
>NZ_WWCX01000252.1:0-1194 GCF_009857655.1 Duganella vulcania | reverse complement strand
GCCGCGCCCAATGCCTGGCGGCGGCCGGCGTCGTCGCGCAGGCCGTCCAGCGCGGCGGTCAGCGCCGCCAGCTCGAATTGGTCCGCCAGTTGCCAGACGGTGTCGGTGGGCAGCGCCGCCA
This sequence comes from Duganella vulcania, assembly GCF_009857655.1. Classification (NCBI taxonomy): domain Bacteria; kingdom Pseudomonadati; phylum Pseudomonadota; class Betaproteobacteria; order Burkholderiales; family Oxalobacteraceae; genus Duganella; species Duganella vulcania. The sequence continues at coordinate 1,073 of NZ_WWCX01000252.1, read as the reverse complement.
TCGAGCCGTTGGCGTTGACGATGGTGGCCAGGCCGTAGTTCATGCAGTCGAGCACGGCGGCCGAGGTCTCGCCGCGCGACACGCTGCGCAGCTGTACGCCGATGTCGGCCGCCTGCAGGTACTGGTGGTAGACCGCTTCGTCGGTCCAGCCGGCGATGCGGATGCGTTCGTGGCCGGCGATGGCGGCCGTCACGTCGGCGCCGTAGTCGCCGCCGTGGTTCTCGCCCACCAGCACCAGCACGCAGCGCGGGTCGGCGTGCAGGCGCGAGGCCAGCCAGGCTTCGATCAGTTCCAGCGTCAGCTTGGTCGGCGCGATGAAGCCGAAGCTGCACACCAGCAGCGCGTCGTCGGCGATGCCCAGCGCGCGGCGGGCGGCGCCGCGGTCCTGTTGCGCCGGCAGCGCGCGCGGCAGCGGCACCACGTTCCAGTTGGCCGCCGCCTGCTCGCCGTACCACTGGCGCGCCAGGCTGCGGGCGTGCTCGGAATGGACGATCACGCGGGTGGCGTCCTGCAGCACCGCCAGGTTGCATGGATAGATCCGCATCGCCTCGGCCTGGTCGGTGTGCTGGCCGGCCAGCAGGGCGGGGTAGCCGTGGCTGTCGAACAGCGCCTGCGACCACACGCCCGGCATGTTGCCGGTGCGCTGTTCGTAGGCCAGCACGCCGCTCAGGAAGAAGTCATGCAGCACCACCACGCCCGGATGGCGGCGCAGCAGGCCGAACATGTGGCTGTGGAAGGGGCTGTTGCCGAACTGGTAGAGGATCTGGTCGTAATCGTCGGCGTGCTGGTCGAACCAGTCGACGCTGCGTTGCGGCAGCGCGGCCAGTTCCGGCGCCAGCGTCAGCTGGTCCTGGTGCAGCACCAGCTCGATGTCGAAGTGGTCCAGCAGCGCCGGCAGCAGCTGCGCGGCGTAGTCGGCGATGCCGGTGCGCTCGGGCGGCAGCGGCGCGACGAAGGCCAGCTTGGGCGTCTCCTTGGTGATGCCGGCCATTTCCAGCGCCTTGGTGTTGACCCAGATGGCGTGGCCGTCGACCCGGTGCAGCAGCACCGGACGGTCGCCCACCACCGCATCG
>NZ_WWCX01000251.1:0-1228 GCF_009857655.1 Duganella vulcania | reverse complement strand
TGAATCGCCACGACCATTGTAGACACTCCTGAGCCATAATTTAGGCAAAGGAGAAATCATGAGTGGGAAGCGTTACACGGAAGAATTTAAGGTCGCTGCGGTCAAGCAGGTTCTTGAGCGCGGACACCCAGCGGCCGAGGTCGCTGAGCGACTTGGCGTCAGTATCCACAGCATCTATGTGTGGACAAAGCGGTATGGCGTGCCTGAAGTCGAGCGCAAAGCTCAGGACGCCCAGTCTGACGAGATGCGGCGACTGAAGGCCGAATTGAAGCGCGTTACCGAGGAGCGCGACATATTGAAAAAGGCCGCGGTGTACTTTGCCAAGACGTCCGGGTAAGGTACGCCTTCATTCAAGAAGTCCAGGACGAGTTTCCGGTACGGCGCTTGTGCCAGATGATGGGAGTTCATCCGAGCGGTTTCTATGCGTGGTGCGTACAGCCTGAGAGCAAGCGGGCCAAGGAAGACAAGCGCCTGCTTGGCCACATAAAGCAGGCGTGGCTTGAAAGCGGTGGAGTGTACGGCTATCGCAAGGTATCCGACGACCTGCGCGACCTCGGAGAGCGATGCGGCATCAATCGCGTTCACCGCATCATGCGCTCAGCGGGCCTGCGTTCGCAGACCGGATACGGCAAGCGCAAGTGGAAAGGCGGCGGCGTGCCATCGGTGGTGGCGCCGAATCATCTGCAGCGGCAATTTGACGTGCTTGAGCCAAACCGGGTCTGGGTGACCGACATAACCTACATCCGAACCCATGAAGGCTGGCTTTACCTGGCAGTTGTGCTCGACTTGTTTTCACGCCAGGTCGTAGGGTGGTCGATGAGTTCGCGGATTGATACGGAGCTGGCGATGAATGCGCTGCTGATGGCGGTTTGGCGACGCAAACCAGTCTATCCTGTAATGGTTCATTCGGATCAGGGCTCGCAGTTCACCAGCAAGGACTGGAGCGATTTTTTGACGGCGCATCGGCTGAAGCCCAGCATGAGCCGGCGTGGAAACTGTCACGACAATGCAGTCGCTGAAAGCTTCTTCCAGCTGCTAAAACGCGAGCGCATTAAGCGAAAGATCTATGCAACCAGGGACGACGCCAGGCAGGACATCTTCGACTACATCGAGATGTTCTACAATCCGAAGCGCCGTCACGGATTTAATGACAGGCTTTCGCCAGCAGAGTATGAGCGAAGGCATTTTGAACGGCTCGCGGGTGTCTAGCAGACTCGTGGCGATTCAG
>NZ_WWCX01000250.1:0-1231 GCF_009857655.1 Duganella vulcania | reverse complement strand
CGCGCTGGCCGGCCTCACCAGCGCCCAGACCGTCGCGCTGACCACCGCGCAGGCCGCGGCGCTCACCAGCGCCCAGCTGGCCGCGCTGTCCCCCAGCGATATCGCCGCGCTCGAGACGGCCGACCTGGCCGCGATCAAGACCGCCGCCATCGCCGGCCTGAGCGCCCAGCAGGTGGCCGCGCTCAACAGCGACCAGGTGACCGCGTTGACCAGCGCCCAGGTGGCCGCCCTGAACAGCAGCCAGATCCTGGCGCTGCAGTCGTCCGCCGTCGCCGGCCTGCAGACCAACGACATCGGCGCGCTCGGCACGGCGGTGATCGCCGCGCTGCCGGCCGCCGTGCTGGGCGGCCTGAGCACCGCGCAGGTGGCGGCGCTGGCCACGCGCCAGATCGCCGCGCTGAACACCGACCAGCTGGCCGGCCTGAGCATGCTGCAACTGGCCGCGCTGACCTCGGCCCAACTGGGCGCCTTCGGTTCGCGCCAGATCGGCGCGCTGTCCACGGCCGCCGTGGACGCGCTGGACCCGGCCGCGCTGATCGGCCTGAAAACCGCCGCGCTGGCGGGGCTGACCCCGGCCCAGCTGGCCCAGCTGGGCAACGACGCGGCCGGCGCCAGCCATATCGACCTGCTGTCCACGCAGCAGATCGCGTCGCTGCGCGGCGCCGTGTTCGCCGGCCTGAGCACGCGCCAGATCGCCGCCCTCAGCACGGCCCAGGCGGCCGCGCTCAGCAGCGCCCAGATCGCCAGCCTGGACACCAACGGCATCGTCGCGCTGCAGGCGGCCGACGTGACCGCCCTGCGCACCGCCGCGCTGACCGGCCTGTCGGCCGACCAGATGCGGGCGCTGACCGCGGCCCAGTTGACCGCGCTGACCAGCCAGCAGCTGGCCGCCCTGAGCAGCCTGCAGCTGGGCGCCCTGTCCAGCCAGACGCTGGCGGGACTGTCCACCGCCAACCTGTCGGGCCTGACCACGGCCGCGATCGGCGCGCTGAGCACCGCGCTGATCGCGCAACTGATGCCGGCCCAGCTGGCGGCCTTGAAAACGCAGCAGGTGGCGGCGCTCAGCAGCGACCAGATCGCCGCGCTGGGCCCCCAGCAGATGGTGGCCTTCAGCTCGGCGCAGCTGGCCGCGCTGGGCACGCGCCAGCTGGCCGGCCTGTCGACCGCCGACCTGGCCGCGCTTGACAGCCGCGGCATCCCCGGCCTGAGCACGGCCATCATCGCGGCGCTG